>CAYWDE010000149.1:0-5215 GCA_964456885.1 uncultured bacterium
AGCCCCTTATGCGAGAGGGAAAAAGGGGGAATTCAAAGAAGAGTTTGCTGAACTTTTGAGCAAAGGGTTCATGCGCCTCAAAGTCGACGGCGCTTGGGTCGATTTGAGCGAAGAGGTTGTGTTAGATCCGAAAGAGGCGCACGACGTCGATATCGTGATTGACCGGATCGTTGTCAATGAGGAAAACAATTCACGAATCGCTGAAAGTGTCTCTAACGCGCTCGAAATCGGGAAAGGTTTTTTTAGCGTTGGCGATACGGTCTACTCCCAATTTGCCCACTCGATTAAATCGGGCCTCTCTTATGGGCCATTAGAGCCCCACGATTTCTCCTTCAATCATCCAACGGGGATGTGTCCCGCTTGCCATGGACTTGGAGTTGTGGCGGAATTTGATCTTAATAAGGTGATCGACCCAGAAAAAAGCCTTGCCGAAGATTGCTGCTCGATCGCAAGCTCCTACAACACGGTCCGGTATGGGAATATCTACGACAATTTAGCGAGACTCTACAACTTCAAAGTAAAAACAGCCTGGAAAGATCTTCCGAAAAAAGCAAAAGAGGTCTTTTTAAACGGGATCGATCAAAAATGGACCCGGATGATTTTCACCCACCCTGTAAAAAAAACCCGCTGGTTCGAATATGTGAAATGGAAAGGGGTCCTCTCTGAAGCGAGAGAGAGGCTCAATGCAGCGAAGAGCGACGCTTACAGAAAGAAAATGGGTGAGATGATGACCGAAGGGGTCTGCTCCGCTTGCGAAGGTTCCCGGATCAAACCCTACCCTGCAGCGACCCGCTTCGGCGGGAAAAAAATCCACGAGCTGACAAGGCTGCCGCTGAGCGAAGTACTCCAGTTTTTCCAAGAGCTCAAACTCTCTCCTCTAGAAATAAAGGTTGGAGAGGAGATCGTCAAAGAGATTAAAGAGCGGATCCAATTCCTGATTGATGTGGGGCTCTCTTATCTTTCCTTGGAGAGGACCTCTCCAACTTTAAGCGGCGGCGAGTCGCAAAGGGTGAGACTTGCTTCACAAATTGGGGCTGGCCTTGTCGGCGCCATTTATGTTCTGGACGAGCCATCGATCGGTTTACATCCTATTGATCATCACAAATTGATCGATACACTGAAGCGTTTAAGAGATCAAGGAAATACTGTCCTTGTTGTCGAGCACGATCTCGACACGATGCTGGCTGCCGACCGGGTGATCGACGTGGGACCAGGGGCAGGTGTCCACGGCGGAGAAATTTTGGATCTCAATGATCCCCGTTCGATCACAGGGGGCTATGTCTCGGGACGCCTCCAAATCGAAGCCCCTAGAAAACGGAGAAAAGCTCAAGGGGAGCTTGTATTAACGGGAGCGAATCACAATAATTTAAAAAATGTGACCGTATCGATCCCTCTTGGCGTCTTCATCGCCGTCACAGGAGTTTCTGGTTCTGGAAAATCATCCCTCGTTTCCGATACCCTTTATCCAGCCCTATTCAACCGATCCAATACGCTAAAAGGGATTGAACTGGTGGATAAAGTGATTGAGGTGGATCAATCCCCAATCGGAAGAACACCTAGATCGAATGCGGCGACCTATATCAAACTTTTCGATGAGATCCGCGATCTCTTCACCGAATTGCCAGAGAGCAAAGTGAGAGGATTTGAGGCGGGCCATTTCAGCTTCAATGTGAAAGAGGGCTCCTGCTCCTATTGTGGAGGCCTTGGCCAAGTGAAAATCGATATGGATTTCATGGAAGATGCGTGGGTCCAGTGCCCCCAGTGCAAAGGGAAACGGTTCGATCCAGAGATTTTAGCGGTCCAATTCAAAGGGAAATCGATCAGCGACATTTTAGAGACAGACGTGGAGCACGCCTTAGAGCTTTTTGAATCGATCCCTTCGATCCGGAAAAAACTAGAGGTGTTGAGCCTTGTTGGCCTCAACTATTTAACCCTCGGCCAACCCTCGACGACCCTCTCTGGGGGAGAGGCGCAAAGGATCAAACTTGCGAAAGAGCTCGTACGCCCTGCAACCGGAAAGACGATCTACATTCTCGATGAGCCGACAACAGGGCTCCACTTCCACGACATCAAAAAACTGATCGCCATTCTACAGCAGCTCGTCGACAAAGGGAATACGGTCCTCGTGATCGAACACAACATGGATTTAGTCAAATGCGCCGACTGGATCATCGATCTTGGCCCAGGAGCAGGGGTTCATGGGGGGCAAATCGTCGGCACAGGGACACCTGAACAGATCGCTAAATTACCTACAGCCACAGGCAAAGCGTTAAAAGGGCTCCCCATAACGAAAAAATCTCAAAAAACAATCGCCACCCCCAAAGAGATCGTCATCGATGGGGCCTGCCAAAATAACTTAAAAAACGTTTCGATCAAAATTCCTCGAGGAAAAATCACCGTCTTCACAGGCCCTTCTGGATCCGGCAAATCTTCGATGGCTTTTGAGACCCTCTATGCTGAGGGGCAAAGGCGTTATACCGAAACACTCCCCGCCTACTCCCGCGCCCTTGTAAAGCAACTTCCAAAACCGAAAGTGGACCGGATTGAAGGGCTCTCCCCTTCTATTGCTCTTGAACAGAAGACTGGGGGGCTCAACCCGCGCAGCACCGTTGGAACAATCACAGAAGTGTATGACCTCTTGAGGGTTTTATACGCCCATTTAGGTGTCCCTCACGATCCAGAAACAGGAAAAGTGATCCAAAACATCAGCAAAGAGACGGTCGTTGAAGAGATTTTAAAATTGCCTGCTGGAGAAAAGATCCAAATCCTCACCCCTGTTGCTTTTGAAAAGAGAGAGAGTTTTGAGGAGCTCGTTGAGAGGCTCAATCGGCAAGGTTTTTTACGGATTCGGCTGAACGGAAAGACGTATCCGCTCGATGAACCGATCCCTTACGAAAAATTCAAAAAGAACGAGATTTTTTTAGTGATCGATCGGCTTCTTGTCGACCGAAAATCGGAAAAGAGGCTCTATGAAGCGGTCAGCAAAGCTCAGGAGACGGTGATCGCCGCCACCGAAAAAGAAGATGTTGTTTTCCACTTTTCTGCCGGAGGGAGGATCACACCGCAGACATTCTCTTTTAACCACGACGCTGGGATGTGTCCCGAATGCCAAGGGCTCGGAAACACCTATGGGGCCCACTTTGAAGCGGATAAAAAATTCAAAAAATATACTGTTTACGATCTCGCCGATCGCCTCTTTAAAGAGAAAGGCTCGAGCGGCTCCTACAAGATCTTAGAAAAGTATTTCAAAGTGGCGGGAGAGAGCCGCGAGATCATTTTGCAAGGGGGCCCCGAAGTGAAAATGAAAAATGGGCTCACCCTCCGCTGGCTTGGACTCAACCCAGTTTTTGCCAACATGGCTCGGATGGGAAATTCTGAGATCAGGGAATCGCTCATGCCGATGATGCAAGCGACGAACTGCTCCGCTTGTAAAGGGGCCCGCCTCAATGCAGCGGCCCGCCATGTCCTAATTGGGAAACACTCCATCTCCGCTCTCTGCTCCCTTCCGATCGATCAAGCTTACGACTTTATCCAGAGCCTCAAAGTTCCCCCTTTTTTAAAAGAGACCCACTCCCAATCGCTGAAATTCCTCGAGTTTCTCCTCTCGATCGGCCTCCGGTATCTCTCTCTCGACCGTTCAGCCCCCACCTTGAGCGGCGGAGAGCTGCAGCGGATCCGCCTCGCAAGACAACTCAGCTCTGGCCTCACCTCTTGCCTCTACATCCTCGATGAGCCGACAATTGGCCTCCATCCCTATAATAATGAACTCCTCAACACAGCTCTGAAAGATTTACGCGATCTCGGCAATACCCTTGTCCTTGTTGAGCACGACCCCCTCACGATCCGCGCCTCCGACTACCTTTTTGATTTCGGACCCAAAGCGGGACGGGAAGGGGGGCAAGTGACAGCCTATGGGACGATTGCCGAAATCGAAAAAAATTCCCACTCGCTCACAGGCGCTTACCTCAGTGGACGGAAGCAGATCCCCATTCCGAAAAAAAGGCGCCCTTTTCATCCCGACCTCCTGATCGAAAATGCGACCCGCCACAATCTCAAAAACATCACCGTTGCGATCCCAAAAGCTGCCATCACCTGCCTCACCGGCGTCTCTGGCTCTGGCAAATCGACCCTGATGAGTTATCTCCACGGCCGGAAAGAGTTTGAGAGGACCATCATCGTCGATCAGAGCCCCATCGGACAGACATCACGTGCCGATGTGAGCACCTACTCCGATCTACAGCCGCTCATCCGGGCCCTCTACGCCTCACTCCCGTTAGCCGCTACCAAAGGTCTTCAACCGCGCCATTTCAGCCCCAACCATATCCGGGGCATGTGCCGCACCTGCTGGGGCCTTGGCTACAAAACGGTCGATCTTCAGTTTTTGCCCGCTGTTCGAGTCACCTGTGAGGCATGCCGTGGCCAACGACTCAATCCGATCTCCCTGGAAGTCCGCTACAAAGGGAAACATTTTGGAGAGATCCTCCAGATGACCGTCGATGAGGCGCTCCAATATTTCTCCGCCATCCCAAAGATCGTCAAAAGGCTCCAAACGCTCATCTCCGTTGGTCTCCCCTATCTCCAGCTCGGGCAAGAGCTCGCCTCCCTCTCAGGCGGCGAAGCGCAGCGGCTCCGCCTCTCCCGAGAACTTGCGAAAAGAGAGAGCGGCAAAACACTCTACCTGATCGACGAGCCCACGGTTGGGCTCCATCCTGAAGATGTCCTCAAACTCCTCAAGATCTTCCACCACCTAGCCGATAAGAAAAACACCCTGGTTATCATCGAGCACAACATGGATGTGATCGTGAACGCCGACTACCTGATCGATCTCGGCCCCGATGCGGGCTCTGATGGCGGACAGGTCATTGCGACCGGCACTCCCGAAGAGGTCTCCAAAGTAAAAACCTCTAAAACAGCAAAATATATCAAAGAGCTATTAGAAAAGCAGAAAGACAAACTTACATCTCTTTGAAAGTAAATAGCTTACATATTAAGTATGTACTTTTACCTATTTTTTGGAGTATACTCCAGATTATAGCCATATTAACTGGAGCACACTCCAAATGTTCCGTTTCATTACAGAGACTTTCCATCGCCTTATCGACGAGCTCCCCCCTCGGCAGACCCGCTATCTATACCCCCAATTTGAGCTCCGGAACCGCCTTACAGGCCTTGTAGGTCCTCGTGGTGTTGGAAAGACAACACTCCTACTCCAATA
>CAYWDE010000150.1:0-5183 GCA_964456885.1 uncultured bacterium
TTACCGAGATGCGGCTTTGACTCAATTGGCTGGAACAGTTTCTGCAAGCGGCCCATTCGAATGGATCGACCACAATAGACGTTCAGGAGAATCCTATTTCTATTCTGTCGTCGTGAACTTCCTCTCTGGAGGATCCGCTACGATAGGAAACGTTACGATACACCCTCTATGAGACTCCTCAATAAGAGAGCTGCCACTTCTTTTGGAGCTGAGCGAGGATTTTCTTTTTCCGAAGGGCTTCGAGATTTTTATTAAGTGGCTTGAGCTCCCCTTTTGGCCCAATAAAATGGATCCCTTGATCGGTCATAGGCTTTCCGACAATTTCTAGGGCTGTAGAGTAGAGGTCCCTCACATAATTGACCGCTGGGATCTGATTGAGAAGTGCCCCTTCGATCTCCCCTTTCACAAGCGCATTGAGGAGTTCAGGGATCGAATTATAATTTCGGATGATGATTGAGGGGTGTTTGGCTAAAATCAGCATCGAAGGGTCATTGGTGATGACGCCGACCAGCTCTCCCTGTAATTCGGTTAAATCCCGTTTTTCTGCTTTTAGAGGGACAATCAGAACAGGGCCGAGATCAAGTAAATTTTCAGAAAAATCGTATTTAGCTCGGTTGTATTCATAAGGGGGCAATGTGGTGATCACCGCATCGTATTTCCCCTGTTTCAACCCATCTAAAAGATTATCCCAATTCGCTTGGATCAACTCAAATTGGGCTCCGCTATATTGGGCCATCTCTAAGAGGAGATCTTCGGTGTACCCATTGACATAAGAGGTCTCTTTTCCAAAATCGATCGGATACCAGAGTGGGTCTACTCCAATCCGGATCCCAGTTCGAAAGGAATTTTCTCCCGAGCCACAGCTCGAAAGAAAAAGGGTTAAAATAAATAGTTTAAAAATACGCATCATCTCACTGGAAACGATAACTGAATGTAGGTAATATTTCCAATATGGCAAATTATCTCCTCGTCAATTTCGGCGGGCCCAGAGACTTGAAAGAGGTATCCCCCTTTTTAGAAGCACTCCTCTGTGATCGGGATGTGATTAGAACCCGCTTCCCCACCTTTTTTCACAATTGGTTCTTTGGCCGGATTGCTCGGAAACGGGCGGTTAAAGTGAGCGAGGATTATGAAGAGATTGGAGGGAGATCCCCTATTTACTTCGATACGGAAGCTTTGAGAGAAGCATTAAAAGAACGTCTGAAAGCGCCTGTATACACTTTTCACCGCTACCTCCCTGCAACCCATATGGCCTCTTTAAAAGAGATGAAAGAGGCAAAAGAGTTGATCGTCCTCCCCCTTTTCCCCCAATTCTGCTATGCGACAACGGGAAGTATCGCCCGCTTTTTCTCCCCCTATTTCCCGAACAAGCTCCGCTGGATTAAATCGTATGCAGCTCACCCTACCTTCATCTCCGCTTATCAAAGAAGAATCAGAGATTATTTAGTAGAAAAAGGGCTAAAAGAAGAAGAGACCCTCCTCTTTTTCTCCGCTCATGGAGTTCCAAAAAAGTTTGTCGAAGAGGGGGATCCTTATGAGACAGAGTGCAATCTTTCGTACAATGGGGTGATGAGAGCTTTCCCAAAAGCAAAAGGGAGACTCTGCTACCAGTCAAAATTTGGAAGAGGGGAATGGCTACGACCCTATACAAATGAGGCGTGCGAAGAAATTATAGATTGGCATGAGGGGAGAAAAAATATTGTTTTTATCCCCATTAGCTTCACATCCGATCATATCGAGACCCTTTTTGAAATCGAAAAGCTCTATTTGCCGATCGTCAGAGAAAAGGGATTGAATGCTTATCGATGCCCGGCGCTCAATCTTGAATCGTATTGGATCGATGCACTGGTTGAAATCTTCCACGATTCCCCTTTTTCCGATAATCAATCATTAATTCGTTAGCCGACGATTGCAAAAAAAAGGGGGTGCAAGTAACATCCCTCCACTTTTTTATCATCGGAGAAATGTATGACTGCTGCCCTTTCCTCTTACCTATCTAACTCTTTTGCCCAATTCACCCAAAGATTCGACCATTTAACAAAGAAAGAAAAAGTCCTCTTTGGGGGAGCCGCTTTACTCACGGTCTCTATGGCTCCCTCTGCGTCTGCAGGAGCTGTTGCAGCAGGCGGTGCGATCATCTTTTACGAAGCGATCATTGGAGAAATTTACGAACCGATACGGCTTGCTGCTGGAGCGGCTATTGCTGCAGTGGCAGGGGCGGTTGCAACTACAAATGAATCTATCCCTATTTTAATCACTGGACTGGGACTGGGTGTTGCTACCAATCACCTTAAGACCCTTTGGCCCCCCTCTTTTGGAGCAAAACAACAGTAATTTTCATCTAATTGGGAAACTTCTCATGAATTTCATCTCTTCTGTTTCATCCTGTTTATCAAGTTGCTCTTCAAGCGCAACTAATTGGGTAAATAGGAATAGAGCCTGTTTAAAAACGGCTGCTAAAGTGACCCTATCTGCAGGCGCTTTTTTCGGCGGAGCCTTCCTCCCTAACGAGACTCTTCAAGGGGGCGTAATGGGGATCTCTGGCATTGCACTTTTTCAATCGATCCTCTCTCATGTGGGATTTCCTCCTCGCAGCTGGAAACAGATCGGGGCTGGCGCTTTTTTCTCCGGCTTTACAGCAGCAAAGGTGTATAGCCAAGGGGAGAAAGGGTTTGTAATTTATTCATTGTTAGGAGGAATAGCTGTCCTCTATGGAGATCAACTCCTCGATTTCTGCTGCGGAATTACTGACGGAGATAGGCAAGAGGCTCCTTATGGGCAAGTACAACATGATGAACCTTTACATGGGAATGGGGTGATGCATGACGTCAACGATCCGTACTGAAGCGGCTCCTCTCCAGCTAGAGGATCAAGAGGCCAGCTGGAGACCCAGTAAAAAAACAGTCGCGATGATCACCAAAGCGGGTCTCTGTTACGGGGCCACCCTATCTGTCCCTTGGATCCCTGTCTCCCCCCCTCTTGCTGGAGGTATATTGGGATTTTTCGCCTTTCTCTCATTTGAAAACGTCTTCCACGATTACCATCCGAGAAAGGGTGTTCAATTGGCAGTTGGATCTGCCATCTCCGCCGCAGGGAATGCGATCTCTTTTATGTACAAAGGGGACTTAAAACTTGCTTGGGCTAGCTGGGGTGCTGGAGTCGTTGTGGCCCATCTAGATCCCCTTTGGAAGAGGTGTTGTAAAATGAAAAACGGTTGATCTGATGCTAGTCTCCACTGCCCATTCTACTTACACTCAGCAACCTTACAATAGATATTTAATCACAACAGCCAATGTTTTGCTCTGTATTGGATGTGCTGTTTCTGCCAACTCGATCCCCTGCCGCCCCATTTCATCAAGTTTAATTGGGGGCTTCGCTTTTTTAACAGGAGAGGCGCTCCTCTCCCATAAGTATCCGAGGAGATGGTTCCAACTCACTGTAGGAACTCTCATCACAGCAGGAGGGGGAGCGATTGCCTCGATCGTCAATCAGGGATCCCCTGCCATTATTGGATGGGGAGTTGGAACGATTGCAACCCATACAAATTCAATTTGGAGTCGCTGCTTGAGATCCGATGAACAAAGAGGAATACAATGGCAGTGATCCAACCTGTTGCGCCAGTATCAAACGGGTGCTGTACAAAAATAAAAGATTGGATGGATGACCATCCCGTATTAACGCTAATTGGAAAAGTGAGTCTCTGTGTCGGTGTTGGAAGCACCTCTATATTAATCCCTGTAAAAGCTGCCCAAGGGGCTGTTGTTGGAGCCTCCCTCTTTTTAGGATTCGAATCTTTTTTTACGATCGGATATCCAAGAAGAGCAGTACAACTATTGGCGGGAACTGCGATTGCTGCAGGTGGGACCTCTTTAGATTTCGCTTATCAGTGGGGTGGCGAAATCTCTATGCTCAGCTGGATGGGGGGAATGGGCGTCACTCATCTGATCGACCGTGTTTGGAGCTATTGTAGATTGGAAATCCCCCCTCCGATTCATGTAGAAGAGAACCCCCTTGTCGCCGTTGCTTTAAGAGAGAGGAGGCAGGGCACCTATGTAAATCTAGATAGGGAGGCGGCAGGATAGAGCTCCCACCCGATTGCGCATTGCAAAAAAAAGGGGGCGAGAAGTAACATCTCTACCCTTTTTCAAAGGAGAATCCAATGACCGTTATTTCCTCTACTGGAGGGATCTTAGTAGGAGCTTTAAGCGTAGCTACTCTGGAAACCATCGTCACAGAATGTTTCCCTAAAAAACCGATCGAGCTTGTGGCAGGGACCGCTATCGGCGCTGTCGGCACTGCAATCACTGTGATCCTAAACAGCGATCCTAGAATTGCCCTTGCTAGCATAGCGATCGGAGTTGTAGTCAATCACCATGAGGCTCTTCTCTCCCCTCTATTCAAAATACAGCAAGTTGCTTTCTCTATTTGGAGAGCTAAATGATTTCCACCTCTCCCCTTCCACCATCTGGGTGTTGGACAAAAATAAGGGGGTGTTTTGAAACCAATAGATGTGGATTAACAGCATTAAAAACAGCCCTTTTTGCTGCAGGAATCGTTTTCGGCAATTACATCGATTCCCCTCCGCTTCAAGGAGCTGTCCTAGGCATATCGGGGTTTGGGCTTATACAAACCTCACTCTCTGCATTGGACGCTCCTTCAAGAACGTGGAGACAAATGTTGACTGGAGCCACCCTCTCAGGAGGGATGACTGCTTATATTCTTTCCAAAGAGCAATTCTCTTTGATCCCTCTCACTTGGCTCGGGGGAGTAGCCGCCGCTTATGGAGATCTCCTTTTCGGTTGCTGTTTTCAATCGGGCAGGGAATTGGAACCTACTTATGCAGCTCTAGAGTCATCAAGTAGAGCAGGATAGTTGAGCAAAAACTTTTTCTCGAGTACACTCCCACAACATGGTCCCATCTCAACTTGTTCTCGAATCAGGGGACGTTTTCCCCGGATTTTCTCCCGATTGGCAACAAGGCTCCTTCTCTGGCGAAGTGGTTTTTTCAACAGGCATGACTGGCTATGTTGAATCATTAACAGATCCCTCCTATGCGGGACAGATCCTCACCTTTACATACCCTCTCATTGGCAATTACGGGGTCCTTAGCAGCGAAACTTGGGAATCGGAAAAAATTCAGGCGACAGGAGTCGTCGCAGGCTCTGTATGTTCATTCCCGAGCC
>CAYWDE010000151.1:0-5162 GCA_964456885.1 uncultured bacterium
AAGCGGTTCAAGCACAACAAATGCTTTTAAACGACCCAGCTTACGCATCTGTTGCTGGCCAATCTTAAAAAATTTCCTCCTTTGTTTGTAGCCCTCAAGGTCTCTATAATCTTGAGGGCTCTTTTTTTACATCTCTTCTAATTCAAATAATTTCTCCAATTGTCCTGTTCTTTCTCCTTGTCGGTTTTTATTCGAGATGCTAAACTGCCCTTGCAGCAAATAGCTATTTTGAATAGCTATGAAGCAAAAAAAGCATTTAAGTTTAAAATTTAGGATTCAAAAATATGGCAGTAAAGGCAGACCCCCCTACCGAATCGGCGTTCAAAGGACTCCGAGGAATATTTTGGCCTGTTCATGGGTTCGAACTCAAAAAGTTCTTACCTATGGGCCTAATGATGATGTGTATTTTATTTAATTACACAATTTTAAGAGATACCAAAGACACCCTAATGGTGAACGCCCCAGGCGGCGGTGCAGAGTGCTTGTCATTCTTAAAACTCTATGGAGTGACCCCTGCAGCGATCCTTTTCATGATCATCTTCATCAAACTAGCTAACGTTTTTTCTAAAGAGAGACTCTTTTATATTGTCCTTGCTCCGTTTCTCGCCTTTTTCACAACGTTTGCTTTCGTTATCTACCCGAACAAAGAAGCTCTCCACATGAGTATGCCTGCAATTCAAGCAGCGCAAGCCTCTTTACCGAACCTCCACTGGCTCATCCCAGTCGTTGGAAACTGGAGTTTCAGCATATTCTACATCCTATCAGAGCTCTGGGGAAGCGTTGTCCTCTCTATGCTGTTCTGGCAGTTTGCAAACGAGATCACTAAAGTCCACGAAGCCAAACGGTTCTACGGCCTGTTTGGTATGATCGGCAACATCGGCCTCCTCTTATCTGGCCCAATCATTATTTTGACAGCTAAATATGCAAAATCGCTCCCTCAAGGAGTCGACTCATTCGGCGTCAATTTAAAATTGTTGATGAGCTGCGTTGCAGTCTCCGGTGTGATCGCTATGCTCACCTACCGTTGGATGCACAAAAATGTTCTTACAGATCCTAACCTCTACCAACCTGGACAAGGGAAAAAGAAAGAGAAAGCAAAACTTTCTGTGATCGAAAGCTTCCGCTACATCCTAAAAAATCCTTACCTCGGTCTGATTGCAGTTCTCGTCGTCTCTTACGGCGTTGCGATCAACCTCGTTGAAGGGGTTTGGAAAGGTCAAATTAAAATTGCATTCCCAGATATGAACGACTACAACATGTTCATGGGTCAGTTCTCTACTTGGACTGGAGCGATCACGATCCTCTTGATGGTTGTTGGAAACAACATCTTAAGAAAGTTGAGCTGGACAAAAGCTGCGATCCTCACCCCAATGATGGTCTTAGCCACTTCTACCATCTTCTTCTTCTTCGTATGGAACGGCACAAAGAGCACCCCTTTCGCCCCGCTAATGGGAACGACTGTAGTGCTTGTAGCTGTCATGGTCGGTCAAATTCAGAACGTATTGTCAAAAGGGACCAAATACTCCCTCTTCGACTCTACGAAGCAGATGGCCTACATTCCACTTGATCAAGAAGCAAAAGTTAAAGGACAGGCCGCTGTAGAGGTAATTGGTGGAAGAGCCGGTAAATCTGGCGGAGCCTTCATCCAATCTACTCTTCTCGCTGCGATTGGCGGAAGCGTTTCCTTAGCCAGCTTGACCTACATCCTAGGGCCTTTGGTTATTGTGATTTGCGTAGTCTGGGCTCTCGCTACATTGAAATTAGGGCAGCGATTTAGCGCCCTTGTTGCAAGTAGAGAAGCTGAAAAAGCAGCAGCTACAGAAAGTGCAGCTCCTGCTACTGCGGCTCCAAAAGAAGCCAAAGCAACAGCTCAAGTCGGCAACTAATTAGACGATTTAACACCGTCTGATCTTAAAAGGGTCTGGAGGAAACTCCAGACCCTTTTTTTTATGGAGCGCACCGCATAAAGCCTTGATTTTTTCCCATCTGCTCTTTAACCTCTCTAATTTAAAAAAATATCTACTCAAAACAAGAGACTTATGGCTTCAATTGCAGACAATCCTTTCTTGTTACAAACAGAAGACAACATAATATCCACTTCATTCAAACCAAAGATGAAGATATTGGATACTCGTTTAGGTGTTATTGAGCTTTTTGAAGATGCAGAAATAGTGGATTGTAAAATTGAAAATATCACCTCTGCAGCTAATCTTCGATTAATTAATTGTCATATTTCCAAGAAAGTTATCGGAAAAAATTTACTCTTAGAACGCTGCTCAGCTAAAAGCGCTGAGGCCCAAGAATCTGCCTGGCTATTCGCCAAAATAGGCCCGGATGGTAGTGCACAGCTATTTCCAATCAAGACTGGGAGAAATTTCGTCGGCATCCTTCCTCCGGGAACCAAACATATAATACATACAAACACTACATTCGTTAAAAACGTCGATTTACACAAAGGGTTCGAAACTTCTAGCTTTAAAGATTGCATTATTAAAGGGGATATTATATTTGAAAAAGACCCAACCTCCTCTGTAATAAAAAAAGCGATTTTACAAGGAAATACGGTATTTGAAGGGAAGATCACTGGAGGTATCTTGGTCGATGAAAGAAATCTAATATCTACAACCTCTTCAGAAGATGAGGAGGTCCCTACTTAGGGAAAGTAAAAGCACACCCTCTTAGAGAGTGTTTGAGAATCTCTTATAAGAGCCGGAAGCGATCCGTTTGAAATGGGCTAAAGCCCCCCTTTGCAAAGCAAAAATAAGCCGATCGGAGCGGAGCTGAACAATCCGCTCATCATCACATTGATACCAGCTTCCATCCACTTTTACATAGGCGATATAATTGACATTTTCCCCATCAGGACGCCTCTCGATAAACGCATCGAGATCGTAGAAATCCCCTGACTCTGAAAAAAATTGTTTTTTCAGTCCGCTTTGAGTTACAAAAAGATCATCCCCTTTAGACGCTCCGCTTAAATGGCTTTGAACTTCCCATTTTGGATGAACCAGAAAAAGAAAATACTGAAAAAGTTCTATAAAGTGAAAGTCGGGGAATTTTAAAGATAAAAAGCGGAATAGCGCCACCCCATTTGTCGATGAAATCAACCGATTTTCCTGTTGATCTTGCTGATACTGGTCCAGAAATTCCTGAATAGGAGATAAGCTTCTAGGGGCAAAACAGAAATCCTCCGCCAAACCTGGAACGTAAAGGATAAATTGCATCAGCGCATTGAACCACCCCTCAAAGTCTACCGCCGCAAGGCCGAGCGGCGCTTTTCTATCTTGAGACGCCTTCTCAATTCGTGATCTCTTTTTTCCACCCGATCCGTTTTTTATTTTACCCACCTCAAATCGGATAGGGAGGTTTATCGTCACCTCCCTTATATTCGAAGAAGAAAAATCCATTTTAATACGGCTGATCCGATTCAACATCAGCTCTAAAACCTTAAAATCAACTGGATGGCGCGCTCCCAGCACCGCCCCCTCTTCTCTCTTACGCTCTTTTAAGGGGGGGATAGAGTGCACATAAAGTGTCATAAAAATGATTTTGAGTTAAGATTTTTTAAGCGAAATATGAATTATTTGCAAGCTTTATCCATCCCTTTCTCAGCTGAGCCCTTCCAATTCAAGAACCGTTTTTCAGACAGGATTGAAGACTTCTCAAAACCGATTCTTAAATTACTTGGGGGATAAAAAAATCCTACTAATTTACTTCTCAATCAAAGGCAATTTGTCCTCGATAGATCCTTGCAAAGATCTCCCCATTCATTTAAATTTGAGGGATGTTTCATTACGATCCAAAATATATCCGCAATTTTTCTATCATCGCCCATATTGACCATGGCAAATCGACCTTAGCTGATCGGCTCCTTGAGCTTACACATACCGTTGAAAAACGGGAGATGCAAGAGCAGTACCTCGACAACATGGATCTTGAGCGGGAGCGGGGCATCACCATCAAAGCCCGACCCGTTACAATGTACTACAAAGCCGATGATGGGCACACCTACCAGATGAACCTGATCGATACCCCTGGCCACGTAGACTTCGCCTATGAGGTGTCCCGCTCCCTCTCGGCATGTGAAGGGGCCATTCTGGTTGTCGATGCGGTGCAAGGGGTCCAAGCGCAAACCCTCGCGAACGTCCATTTAGCGATCGACCGAAACCTAGAGATCCTCCCCGTCATTAACAAAATTGATCTCCCTGCGGCGGACCCTGAAGGGGTGAAGCAGCAAGTTGAGGATGTGATCGGAATCGACGCCTCCCAATCGCTGATGATCTCAGCTAAGACGGGCGTAGGGATGGATTCTGTCCTGGAGAGCATTCTACGCAATATCCCAGCTCCAAAGGAACCAACAGACACTTTCTTGCGGGCCCTTGTGTTTGATTCCCATTATGACCCTTACCGGGGAGTGATGGTTTACATCCGGATCATCAGCGGAGAAATCACGAAAAAATCGTTGATCCGGTTGATGGCCAACCACAAAACTTTTGAAGTGACCGATGTGGGTGTTTTTGCCCCGAATGAAAAATCGACCGAAGTGTTGCGCCCCGGTGAGGTGGGCTTCTTCGTCGCAAACATCAGAAATACAGCCGATGTGAAAATTGGAGATACAGTCACCCTCCACAAAAATCCGGCCCCTACCCCACTCCCCGGTTTTAAAGTGATCGCACCCGTCGTCTTTGCTGGGATCTACCCTGTCGACACCTCCGATTACGAACAGATGAGGGACAGCCTTTTAAAACTCCAACTGAACGATTCAGCGCTCCATGTGGAACAGGAGAGCAGCCTCGCCCTCGGTTTCGGATTCCGCTGCGGCTTCCTCGGCCTTTTGCACCTAGAGATTGTCTTTGAAAGGCTCACCCGAGAGTTCAACCTCGACATCATTACGACAGCCCCTAGCGTTATCTACCGATTCACCCTCAATAGCGGAGCGGTAGAAGAGATCGACAACCCAGCCCGCTACCCAGATCCAGCTCACATCGATTTTGTGGAAGAGCCTTGGGTCAAAGTCCACATCATGACCCCTTCCGAGTACTTAGGGGCGATCATGGGGCTTTGCATGGATAAACGGGGAGAGCTACTTAAAACAGAGACGATGAGCGCCACCCGCCTCCTCCTCACCTACCGCCTCCCGATGAACGAAATCATCACCGATT
>CAYWDE010000152.1:0-5093 GCA_964456885.1 uncultured bacterium
GAGCTCGCGGGTTTTATGATCGACATCCCGTTCTGGATTGAATTCAACAAGCTCAAATCCGATGAGTCTCGGGTCGTTGCCGATAAACGATAAAAGAGGGAGGAGCTCTTTTTTCCTGATCCCCCCCTCTTCAGGGCTTCCCACTCCTGGAGCCTCATCTAAAGCGAATACATCGAGATCTAAGCTCACCCCATAATGGGAAACACCTTGAGTGACATGTTGGATCGCTTCGGGAATCACCGTTTTAAGCCCCCGATCCATCACCTCTTCTAAAAAATAGATCCGCACATTTTGCTCTTTCAAAAAAGAGATCTCCTCTTTCTCAAACGAGCTCGCTCCGATAAAGGCGATATTTTTCGGTTTCAAAACTGGCTCTTTTTTAATGAGCTGCGCCATCTCAGGAACACCATGTCCCAAAAGGGCTGCCACCGGCATCCCGTGATAAGCACCAGAAGGGGTTGTTTTAGAGGTGTGAGAGTCGAGATGCGCATCGATCCAAAGGAGTCCAAAAGGGGGGGCAAAACCGTTCCAGGTCCCTACTGCGATCGAATGGTCTCCCCCCACTACAATCGGGAACATCCCCCGTTTTACCGCTCTCCGAACCGCATCCTTAAGCTGAAGATTGAAATTGCGGATCAATGGGAGACACTCAGAGAGAGGGATGTTTTTATTTCTAGCAAGCTCTTCTGGGTAAAGGATCTCCACCTCTTTGATGGGGACTCCCAACCTTTGAAGTCTTTCAAAAACAAGCCCCCGAATTAGATCTTCAGGACCCACTTCGCAAGCGCGCAATTGAGCGCCCCAGCAAGAGCAAGCTCCAATCACATGGTAATTTCTCTTCATAATTTTGTGAATAATCGAGCCGACATTAAAAAGCTATGAGCGGTGTTCTAAAAGTGAGAGGCTAGTGTGGGAACTGTCTAAGAAATCTTTACTTTTACCTTCTGCGCGAGTAGAATTTTTTTTATTTTTTGAGACTTATGACCCCAGCAAACATTGCTAAACTCCCTGTTGAATCGATATGGGTTCCCACCTGCTTAGATAACGTGATCAACAAAAAAATCGCGGGCGTCGCCTTGAATCGTTTAGAGAGGTGGGTCGATTGGATTTGCTCTCGCCTCTATTGCCCATATAACACTCTCTATAACGGAAAAAAAGCTCGAGTCCATTTCTTTAGCGACCCTGTAGAAAAATCTGTGGAGAGTGGGGATTCGATTCCCCTCTTCGATAGAACTAAAGAGGGGATTGCAAATATAGAGCACGGTTTTGGGATTGATTGTATTTTTTTAAATGGGAGTAAAGTCCGGATAGGTCAAGGGAAGGTAAAAGTGGTTTTTTCTAAAGCCAATCAGACCGATTACGTGGCTGTTGAAGATGGGGAATCTCCAGGTTTGTATAAAATCATCGAACAGGCTCTCCCTAGCGAGGATAACATGAGGCCGATGGAAAAAGTTTGGAAAGTCAATGGTGGAGAGCTTCACCAATTTAGAAATAAAAGGGGGAAACTTTCCCAAGCGCCCTTCTATTTTGCCGAACCCTCAAGTCCGCACTAATATCAATTATCAAAAATAACGTTCATTTTGGCTAGCGCCAAAGCGCCAAAATGAATGTTATTTTTGATAATTGGTATAACAACGCTTTTACAAAAGCGTCCGGGTAATTTTAGAGACCGCATCGACAAATAGATCGACCTCTTCCAATGTATTGTAAATTCCAAATGAAGCTCTAGCCGCCGCCGTGAGGCCGAATTTGCGCAAAAGAGGTTGGGCGCAGAGATGCCCTGAGCGGATCGCGATGTTTTTTAGATCGAGAAGGGTCGCTAGATCGAGCGGATGGACCCCTTCGATGTGGAAGGTGAGGATCGCCCCTTTTTCTGGAGCGGTTCCAATGATTTTTAAATTGGGGATCTCCAAAAGCCTTTGGGTTGCATAAGGGAGAAGTTCATTTGTCTCGGGGTGTCTCTCCATAAACTCAAGGGCCGTTTTAAGGGCAATTACCGAGCCAATCATCGGAGTCCCCGCTTCAAATCGGAGAGGGGGTGCTTGGTAGGTAGTCTCTTCCCAATCGACCCGTTCAATCATATCTCCGCCGCCTTGAATCGGAGGCATTTTTTCTAAAAGCTCTTTTTTCCCATAAAGGACACCCAGCCCCGTCGGTCCATAACATTTATGGGAAGAGAAGGCGTAAAAATCGGCATGGAGCGCCTCCACATCGATCTTCATGTGGGGAGCTGCTTGAGCTCCATCGACGAGGAATTTTGCACCTACTCGATGGGCCGCTTGGCCGATCTCAGCGATCGGATTGATTGTCCCTGTGACATTGGAGACGTGAGCTAGCGCAACGATTTTTGTCCGTGGGGTGATCCACCCTTCCCACTGGAGCACACCCCGCTCATCGATCGGAATATAACGGAGTGTTGCTCCGCTCTCTTTAGCGAGCATCTGCCAAGGGACAAGGTTCGAATGGTGCTCCATCTCAGAAATGAGGATCTCCTCGCCCGGTTTGATTCCGCAGATTTTCCCATAACTTTGCGCGACTAAATTGATCGCATCGGTTGTCCCCCGCGTAAAAACGATCTCTTCAGGGGACGCATTGAGGAAACGGGCGCAAGCCAGGCGTGTCTCTCTATACTGTTCACTCGCTTTGGCTGCATTCTGATAGACAGCTCTATGAACAGTCCCATAATCTTCTGAATAAAATTGGGTCAGCGCATCGATCACACACTGCGGCTTTTGAGCCGTTGCAGCAGTATCGAGATAGATCAGATTAGGGTGCTTTTTGAAAATGGGAAATTCATCGCGCAGCATGGTCGAGGATCTCCTTGCAAAACCCTTGGACCAGCCAATCTCTTGCCTCTTCGAGATCGAGACCCCGAGAGCGGAGATAAAAGAGAGCTTCCTGATCGAGCTGTCCAACGGTCGCCCCGTGGGACGCTTTCACATCATCGGCAAAAATCTCTAAATTGGGCTTCGCATTGGCAGAGGCCTCATCGCTTAAAATGAGATTGTTATTGAGCTGGTAAGCCTCTGTCTTCTGCGCAATTGGATGGACGTAAATCTTCCCTTCGAAAGAGAATCGGCTCCGCTCTTTCAACACGCTCTTAAAGTGTTGTCTAGAACGGGTATGGGGCGCTGCGTGCTCAACAAGGGCATGGATATGGGATTCAGAATCCCCTTTCAATTGAGAAAGCCCATAGATCTCCGCTTCACTATTTTCTTCTGCCAGTTCTGCTTTGATGGATGTGCGGAGCTTTTTCCCAAGCAAAACGGCCTTCAGCTTACTATCTCTTTTCAAAGTGGCTCGGATCGTTTGAAAATCCCCTTCTGCCTGATCTACAAAAAAAAGTTCTGCGCCGCTATCCAACACGATATCGATCGCACTATTTGAAAAGGATCCAACCGTATTTTTAGATGTTTGCGTGATCGTCAACTGGGCATTTCTTCCCAAATAGAGGTGGAGGCGAGGGCTCGCCATCTCATCAGTTGTGTAGATTTGGGCAATATCTAAAGTCGCTTTGCATTTCGGAGGGACGTAGAGAAAAGCGCCGCGCCCTTGAAAAGCCCCATTGAGAGCTGCGAAAGGGTCTGTCTCCTGGCTTAATACGGTCGCATATCGGTTTTGTAAAAAGATCCCATAAGAGCGCATCGCCGTTTCTAGAGGCAAACAGACTAAAGGGGATGGAACTTGAGATAAAGACTCTTCGAAAAATCCGTCGACAAAAAGGAGCCCTTTAAACCGCTCTGTCCAAATGGTTTTCCGATTGGCTAATTTGGGAAAAAGCCAATTCTTTTTCACATATTGGAACGCCTCTTGTTTAGCTCGGGGCAAGCCGATTGCTTCAAAACGGTCCCACCCTTTTTTCCGATAGTTGAAAAGGGGGTCTTTAGGGTTGCAGAGATCTACCCAATAGGTTTCAAGCATAGAGCATGTCCCTTAATGAATTTTTGATCGATTTTCTGGTTCTAAGGAACACGCTCATAGCCCTTCTCTTCCAATTCCAAGGCGAGCTCTGGACCGCCGGTCCGGATAATTTTCCCGTCTGCAAGGACATGGACAAAATCGGGGCGGATATAGTCGAGGAGGCGCTGATAGTGGGTGATGATGATGAGCGCATTCCTCTCGTTCCGAGCTGCATTGACCCCTTTTGCGACAATCCTCATCGCATCGATATCAAGACCCGAATCGGTCTCATCTAAGACAGCTAAATCGGGATCAAAGAGAGCCATTTGCAAAATTTCATTCCGCTTTTTCTCGCCCCCAGAAAATCCCTCATTGAGATTCCTATCGAGAAACTCGGGGCGGATCTCGAGATCTGCCATCTTCTCTTCGATGTTTCCCTCTTTGCCCAACGCTTTTAGAGCCGATTCGAGAAATTGTCTATTCGTCACCCCGTTGATTTCGAGTGGATATTGGAAGCTCATAAAAAGGCCCGTGCGAGCCCTCTCTTCAGGATTCATCTCAAGGAGATCTTGCCCTTTGAACCACACTTCGCCACTTGTGATCTCGTATGCGGGGTGGCCAGCTAAGATTTTTGCCAGGGTCGATTTTCCGGCGCCATTCGGGCCCATGATCGCATGGATCTCCCCTTTTTCTATCGATAAATTGAGCCCCTTTAAAATGGGTTTCCCATCGACTGTCGCACAGAGATTTTTAATTTCTAAAAGCATCCTTTATCCCACTGAGTTTTCTAATTTGAGTGCCAACAACTTCTGCGCTTCTTGAGCGAACTCAAGGGGAAGTTCATTGATTACATCTTTGCAAAAGCCGTTTACGATTAAGTTGATCGCATCTTCACGCGCTATCCCGCGGCTCTGCAAATAAAAAAGCTGCTCCTCATTCATTTTAGAGGTGGAAGCTTCATGCTCTACCTGCGCCGAGCTATTGGCCGTTTCTATATAAGGGAATGTGTTCGCTGAACAGCGGTTCCCAACGAGCATCGAGTCACACTGGGTATAATTTCTCGCCCCTTTTGCCTTCGGGATCATTTTCACAAGTCCCCGATAGCTATTGTGGGACTCATCTGCAGAGATCCCTTTCGAGATGATCGTCGAGCGGGTCTCTTTACCAATATGGATCATCTTTGTCCCTGTATC
>CAYWDE010000153.1:0-5076 GCA_964456885.1 uncultured bacterium
TATATGGAGTTCCTGCAGAAGAAAAAGTGAATGTCGTAGCTCTTGCACTTCAACTGATCACTCCTCAAATGAACGCGGTGGATAAGATTACCCTCATTAGGAAGTTAGGTGGATTGCCAGCCGATCAAAGAGCCGATATTATCCAACATGCACTTCAGCTGATCACTCCTCAAATGGAAACGGCAGATAGACTAATTATAATTGAGGTGCTGACATGCGAGGCACCAGCCGATCAAAGAGCTGATGGAGTCGAAGATGTAATTCGCTTAATTACTCCTTTAGGGGATGTGTGGAAGGTGACCAGAACACCAGCCAATCAAAGAGCCAATATTATTCAACATGCACTCCTGCTGATCATTCCTCAAATGAACGTGTGGGATAGGATAGCCATCATTAGCGAGTTAAAAAGATTACCAGTCGATCAAAGAGCCGATATCATCCAACATGCACTGCGACTGATCACTCCTCAAATGGGCACGATGGATAGGTTAACTATCCTTGTGGTGCTGACACAACAAGTACCAGCCGATCAAAGAGCTGATGTGATCCAACACGCACTTCGTTTTATTACTCCTCAAATGAACATGATGGAGAGGATGGGTATAACTTTGCAGATAGCTCGGGTGCCAGCCGATCAAAGAGTTTATTTGGGCCTCATTCAAAGACCTGTTCAGCAGTATATCAATGTACATGCAGATAATCGGGACCAACGAACTAAAGAAGCCATTGAATCACTGCGTAGGCATCAAGGGAACCTATCAGAAGCTGAAATCGAACGGGCAATAAATGCTTTCATCCGATACCTAGAAGCGGCTCCGATTGACGCTGCACAAAAAGGATTAGCTCAAAAAGCTCTTCTAAGCCCAATAGAGGAGGAAGAAGAGTTTGGGCCCTTGATTGGGGGGGAAGCTTTCAGCATACTGGGATTGATGCTTTCAGGAAAAGAGGTCATTGGGCGGCATTGGATTTTTGCAGAAGGATTAGCAGAACCAGAACAAACTAATGCAAAAAAAGGGATTATTTCTGCATTAAAAGATTCCTATTCTTTTGGTAAAAGAATCTGTAATCAAGGGAAAACGCAACATTTCGCAGTTGCTGTACTGCAAGGACGGCTAGCTGGGGTCAATATTGAAGGGGAGCCGCATCTCCGAATCGCTACAGTTCATGCGATAAATATGTTTTTTTCAAATGAACCTCATAGGAATATTGCCATATTAGCTGAACTGCTCCAAGCCGCAAATCAATTTTGCGATGCGAACCCTCTAGTTGACAGGGAGAGCTTCCTCCAGGAGGTTAATCAGTACGTTCTACGGGAACAAATCGTCTAAATATACCTTCATTAAAAACACTGCTCCCATCCCAATTCACAATTTTGCGATGAGGGCAGTAATATACACAGAGTACTAGGCGAGAAGGCCGATCACTCCGATCACAATCAGATAAATGGCAACTACATAGTTCAACAAGCGCGGGAAAGCGAGAACTAAAATCCCGGCAGCGAGAGAAAGGATGGGAGCCATATTTTGATTCATCAAATTGGGCGACATAACATACTCCTTTTGTTGTTCATTTTTTTCGAAAAACAGACATTTATTTTTATCATGCATGATTAATATTGCACAAGTATTGCTTTATTTATATTTTGCGGATTAATGATTCGAAAATATGGGCTGCCTCTATTCGCTCTTGTTGGGATTGGACTCGGAGTGATGGCTGTCATAGCCAGCGCTCAAAGACCTGAGACGCCTCCGATCCCCTTTGCCCCTCCTATCCCCCCTTATGTACATTTTATAGCAGGTTCTGGCCTTGTTGAAGCCTCGAGTGAAAATATCAATATCGGCACCTCCATTCCAGAAATCGTGACAAATGTGTATGTGGTTGCAGGTGATACCGTTAATAAAACGGATCCCCTCTTCAAACTCGATACGAGAACCTACGAGGCGGAGCTTGGGGAAGCTGAAGCGGCTCGTCTTCAGGCAATTGTCGATTATGAGAATCAAAAAACAGAGCTCGATCTATACAACCGCCTCACAGATAGACGGGCGATTAGCGAAAATGAATATAACCAGATCTTCTTCAAAGCGGAAGAGGCGAAGGTGAGAATTATCCAGGCCGAAGCAAAGATCGAAACAGCTAAAACGTTTATCGACCGTTCCACGATCCGAGCGCCCTTAGATGGGAAAGTATTACAAGTTGCCATTCGGGAAGGGGAGATTGCGAATCTCAACCCTTTCAATCAGATCCCTCTCATCACCTTTGGCCCTGTATGCCCTTACCATATTCGGGTCAATATTGACGAGGAAGATGCATGGAGATATAAAAATGGGGCCCCCGCTACAGCTTTTGTCAGAGGCAACAGCTCCATCTGCTTTCCCCTCAAATTTGTCCGGTTAGAGCCTCTTCTGGTCCCGAAGCAAGCGCTGACGGGAGATGCATCGGAAAGGGTCGATACCCGAGTGTTACAGGTGATCTATCAATTTGAATGTCAAGAGCTGCCTGTTTATGTGGGGCAAATTCTCGATGTCTACATCGAAGCTATTCCAGCAGATACGCGGTATGACAATGCAAAAAACCGCTGCTACTAACCTCTTAAGGCTCCTTAGCCTTTCGTTGATGACGGGTTGCATGTTAGGTCCCCGCTATGAACAACCTCAATTAGATCTCTCTGCAGATTTCTCCGAAACAGTCGACCCGATCGGAGAAGAGGTCGATTTAAGGAGTTGGTGGACCCAGTTCAATGACCCGATCCTCGATTCGATGATTGATGAGGCGATTGTCAATAATTACGACTTAAGGATTGCGGGTGAGAGGATCGCTGAAGTGCGGGCCCGTTACCAATTTGACTCAGCCAATATTTGGCCCGAGGTGGATGTAGCCGCCTCTGCCACCCGAGAAAAGGTGAGCGAGGCACTTTTTGACTCTACCTTTTTAGGCCCCTCTTTACAGAATCTTTTCCTATTCGGTTTTGATGCCTCTTGGGAAATCGATTTCTTTGGGAGGCTGCGAAGTTTAAAAAATGCGGCCTATTTTGATCTAGAAGCCTCTTACGAAAATTTCCGAAACGTCTATATCACTCTCCTTGCGGAAGTGGCTCGGAACTACACCTCATTTCGCGCTTTGCAAAAAAGGATCGAAACAACCTCTGCCCAAATTCGGGTAGGGAGAGATCAACTTTTGATGGCAACCGTCCGTTATCAAGCGGGATTGAACTCAGATATCGAACCCCTTCAGCAAGAAGCTGAGCTTGAAGCATTAGAAGCTACCCTCCCCCCTTTAGAGGCGGAGCGGAATGAGACGCTCTATCGGATTGCCACCTTGCTCGGCCGTCAACCTGAGAAAATTCCTGAGGAGTGGTCCCCGTTTAGACCCATTTTACAAGCAAGTGGGAAAATCCCTATCGGTCTCCCCTCAGATCTTTTGAGAAGGAGGCCAGATATCCGGCAAGCGGAACGGGAGCTAGCGGCTGCCACCTCCCGCGTCGGGGCAGCTCTTGCGGAGCTTTTTCCAACCTTCTCATTAACTGGCTCCTTTGGCTACCAGTCCGATAGAACCTCTACCTGGCTTACACAGGCAGGAGAAACGTGGACAATTGGACCTGGGATCTCTTGGCCGTTGATTGACTTTGGGAGAATCCGATCGAAAATAGATCTCTCTAAATCGAATCAAAGAGAAGCCCTTCTTCAGTATGAGAAAACAGTTTTAGAAGCACTTAAAGAAGTGTAAGAGGCTCTGACTGCCTACTCACATGAAGAGCTCCGTGTCAAATCGCTGCAAAAGCAAATCGACCATTTAAAGGAGAGTCGAGATTTAACAGCAGCAAAATACGCTGCGGGTCTTGACTCTTATACAAATCTTCTCGCAGTAGAACAGAGGGTCCTTTTCGCTCAAGAGACATTGATCTCTAGTCAACAGGCTTTGAGTGGATATTTAATAGCGGTTTACAAATCTGTAGGCGGAGATTGGACATGCTGCGCTACGCCTTAAAAATGTTGATCGGCGATAGGGCCAAATATATTGGGATCATTTTGGGGCTCAGCTTCTCCTCTTTTATTATGGCTCAGCAAGCGGCTATTTTTGTAGGGCTGATGTCCCGCACGATCCGTTTTATTACCGATACTTCTCAAGCAAATATCTGGGTCATGGACAGCAAAGCCCAATATATCGATGACATCAAACCGTTAAGAGAGACAGAAACCTACCGAGTCAAAAGCATTGAAGGGGTAGAGTGGGCAGTCCCTTTTTATAAGGGGAGTATCCGGGCACGGCTTAAAGATGGAAATTTCCAAAGTTGCATTCTCATTGGAATCGATGATGCGACATTGATCGGAGGGCCACCCGAATTTGCCGCAGGAAAAATCGAAAATTTACGGATGCCCGATGCGATCATTGTGAACGATGTGGGGGCGCGCCACAAACTTGCCCACGATTTTCCCAAAGGGGATTATCCCCTTCTGATGGGAGATGTATTGGAACTCAATGACCACCGAGCGATTGTACGGGGCATTTGCAAGGTCTCCCGCACCTTTCAGTCCCAGCCGGTGATTTATACGACTTTTAAAAGAGCCCTCACTTTTTCTCCTTCAGAAAGGAAACCCCTCTCTTATATTTTAGCAAAATCAAAACCTGGGACCGATCCAAAGATCGTTTGTCAAAATATTAAAGCGATCACAGGGCTCAATGCCTACACTTCCGATGAGTTCACCAGAAAAACGGTCCGCTATTTCCTAAAATATACCGGTATCCCGATCAATTTCGGGATCGCTGTCCTTCTCGGGTTCCTAATCGGCACAGCGATTGCAGGACAAACGTTTTATAATTTCACCCTCGATAACCTGCGCTACTTCGGAACGCTCAAGGCGATGGGGGTTAGTAATGGCATGCTCCTCCGGATGATCCTGCTCCAAGCCCTGCTGGTGGGGGCGATCGGCTACGGGCTCGGCGTCGGCGCCGCTTCGGCCTGGGGGATTCTGCTCGCCGGACACACCCAGATTGCTTTCCGGTTGCCCTGGCAACTCCTGCTGGTCAGCGCGGTGGCGGTCCTTTCCATCTGCCTTGCCTCCGCCGCCTTGAGTATTC
>CAYWDE010000154.1:0-5037 GCA_964456885.1 uncultured bacterium
TCAGCAGAGAGGATGTCCATGAGTAAAATCTTCTCATGGTTGAGTGTAAAGGCGGAGTAGATCTCTTTTAATATTTCAGCCGCTTTTGGCTCATCAGAACCGATGATGATCCGGTCTGGTTTCAGACAATCTTGGACAGCGGCCCCTTCTTTTAAAAACTCTGGATTTGAAACGACATCAAAAGAAAGGTTGGGATTAACCGCTCGGATTGTTTCCGCTACGAGATAAGCGGTCCCTACTGGAACAGTCGATTTGTTCACGATCACTTTATAGCCATTCATGCAGGCTCCGATTTGTCTTGCTGCAGCCTCTACATAGCTTGTATCGCACGAGCCGTCTTCACGAGAGGGGGTTGGGACAGCGATGAAGCAAACCGCAGCGGAAGCCACCCCTTTCGCATAGTCAGTTGTGAAGGAGAGCCGCTTTTGTTTGACGTTCCGTTTCACAATCTCTTCAAGGCCCGGCTCATAGATCGGGATGATCCCCTGTTCGAGCATGCCGATTTTTTCTGCGTTGATGTCGAGGCAAGTCACAGTGTGTCCCATTTCAGCGAAACAAGCTCCTGTAACCAGTCCAACGTATCCAGTTCCCACCATTAAAATCTGCATTCTCTATCTCCTGAAGTGAAGTGAATATTGGTAACAGAATTTAGTTTTCTACGCTATGAGAAATTACAAAGAGATGAGGTGGCCATCTTGGAGGAGATATCGATGGTCGCAGAGAGCCGCAAGTTCAGGATCGTGAGTGACGAGAATGAGGCTTTTTTTCAGGGAGATGAGAAGCTCGCCGATTTTTTTACCGTTAGCTCGATCGAGATTTCCGGTAGGTTCATCGGCTAAAATCAGATTGGGATCATTGCAAAGAGCTCGTGCGATTGCGACCCTTTGACGCTCTCCCCCTGAGAGGAGTTTTGCAGGCATATCTGCTTTTTGTTCAAGACCGACTAACGACAAAAGTTCAAGTCCCGTTTCCTTTTTTGCTGGAGCGCGTGCAATACGGGCTGGCATGAGGACATTTTCTATCGCTGTAAAATCTTCGAGAAGGTTGTACGCTTGGAAAATAAATCCAATCTGGCTGTTTCGGATATGGGGTGCAGTAGAGCGGGTGAGCCGTTTCCCAGCAATTTCAATCTCTCCGCTATCTGCCTCTTCAAGAGTGCCAAGAATGTGGAGGAGCGTTGTTTTCCCCTCTCCCGATCTGCCGCAAATGGCGACCGATTCTCCCGGCTGAATAGATAGAGTGATTCCTGCAAGAATCGGGTGTTTTCCGTAGGATTTAGTGATGGCTTTCGCTTTCAGGATCATTCAGACCTCAAGACAGACGAGGGGCGGATTCGGCTCGCTTTGATTGCGGGGATCAGGCCAGCTGCCAGAGAGAGGATTGGCGTAGCAATCAGAACAAAAAGGAGTGCTTCGTAACTAAGTTGGTTCGGTAAGCTTTGTCCGAAAAAAGCGGGGTTAAAAGCGTTATGCCCTTGCAGCGCGCTTAACAAAGAAGCGAGGTGGTTGATGTGTTTGAGAGTGAATAGGGCGAGAGTCCCACCTAATAGACAGCTTATGGTTCCCATAAAAATCCCACAGAGACCAAAAATAGCCGCAATGCTCTTGAAAGAGGCTCCCATCGATTGCAAAATCGCAATCTCTTTTTTCTTATCATTTACAAGGAGGACTAGAAGGGAGATGATATTTGAACAGGCGACAATCAAAATAACCCCGGCAATTAAAAGAAGAAGGGTTCTATCGCTTTGAAATTGGAGAAGGAGGTCTTTGGAAAATTCAAAGTCCTTATAGGTGTCGATTTTCCAATAAGAGCCGATACCCGCCTTTTCAAACCGTTTAGCAATCTCTTTTTTCACTTTATCTACAGATCCTAAATCATCTATCCAGACGAAAATTCCATTCGTAGGGGTCCCATCAGGAGAAAAAGTTTGGGTTGAAGCGTGTATAGTTCGGGTGATTTCTGGGGGTACAATTAGGCATTTATTCCCTAAAGAGACAAATCCCGGGTCGTAGAAGCCACCCACTCGGATCCCAATCCTCTGCTCTTGCGAGGAGAGGGAGGTGGGTGAGGTGTAGCTTAAAGTGCCACCATCTCCAATCTGGATGCCGCTCTCTTTATAATTTTTCGGAAGCAATATGGAAAACTCAGAATCGGAAACAGGGGTAGATTCGAGGATCAGCGATTGGAATTTTGGATTTTTGTCAGGGTATGAGAGGAGATAGGACATCTGTGAGATAATGTGGCCCCCCCGGTTGATCCGAAGGAGAGCTCCCCCAATTTCGTAATCTTGAAAAGGGATTCCTAAAGAGGAGAGTTCCTGAAAAGCTGTTTTAACCGGATCGATAGGGTCGGCTTTAGGCCAATAGAAGGGGATCTCTGCATCGACCTCAGCAGAATAGGGATCGGTAAGGGGACTGGTTGCCTTTTCCCCGATTGTTTTTAGGGTGAAGTGAGAAGTGGTAGAGAGGCTGTCAATTTTGTAATAATAGGAGTTGTAATAGGCTTCAGTAGGAGAGAGTCGAATCGGGGCGTGGAGAGTGGTGAGTTTTCCGAGCCAGTTTTTTTCAATACCGGTTGTGACTGAGAGAAAAACGATCACGAGCCACACCACAAGGGAGATAACTGTAATCGACATTAAAGAAATAAGTGCCGTAGAAAGAGATCTCTTTCTCGGCACTAAATATTTGAAAGCAACTGCAAACTCAAACAAGGATTATTTTGCTTCTTTAAAAACGACGTGCTTACGCAGAGAGGAGTCGTATTTTTTCAATTCGATACGCTCTGTTGTATTCCGTTTATTTTTAACTGTCCAATAACACTCGTTAGATTCGGTGCTTTTCAATTTGATGTTTTCGCGTGCGCCTTTAGCCATTATATACCTCTTTGAAAATCTGAATTTTAACTGAAAAAGTCCCTTTTACGCAATGGGAATATTCCCTATCGGAATACGCGTTTGAACTTCGAGATCTAGAGCGTCTTTCCCTAAAAAGTATTTTTTAGCCCCTAAGCCGGCGATCATAGCCGCGTTATCGACAGAGAGCTGGCTCGTCGGCCAGTGGATCGGAAGGTGGGGAAATTTTTCCCCCATAATTTCTCTTAAACGTTGATTAGCACACACACCGCCACCTAGGAAGATAGCCTGACAAGGAAATGTTTGGCTTGCGAGGTGGGCTTTGTTGGCGATATCTTTCAGGGCCGTTTCTTGGAAGGAGGCGGCTAAGTCCTCTTTCACAATCGGATTTTTCATCGCATAGAGAACTGCCGTTTTGAGTCCGCTGAAAGAAAAATCTAGAGGATTCCGTTTCACTTTTCCGGCAGTAAGGGGGTAGGCTTTCGGGTTGCCGCTCAACGCCAACCTTTCTACATGGGGTCCCCCTGGATAGGGGAGGCCTAACAGGACGGCTACTTTATCAAACGCTTCGCCGATCGCGTCATCAACGGTAGTTCCGATCGCTTCATAAGTGCCTATATTTATGATTTTAACCAGCAAAGTGTGACCTCCAGACAACACTACTCCAAGGGCAGGTGTCGGGATCGCTTCCAGATCCATCATACTCGCATAAAGGTGCGCCTCGACGTGGTTCACTCCAATGAGAGGCTTATTCCAGGCAATCGCGAGCCCTTTGGCTGCATTCATCCCGATCAAGAGAGCCCCGATGAGGCCAGGTCCTTTTGCGACAGCGATCAGATCGATCTGATGAGGGGTAATGCCCGCTTTTTCAATCGCCTCATCGATCACAGGGATGATTGCATCGATATGGCGTCTGCAGGCAAGTTCAGGAAAAACCCCCCCGTATTTCTCGTGGATATCAGCAGAAGAGGCGAGGACATTGGAGAGGATTTTAGTCCCATTTTCTACAACCGCAGCCCCCGTCTCATCACAGGTGCTCTCAATTCCCAAAACGAGCATCGAATCTCTCCTTTACTCCATTCAGAAGTGTAATCACCCCATTTGCGAGATTGATGAAAATTAAATTTTTAATAACTCCCTCTAAAAAGGCGATCATGAGGAAGGGGATCAAGGTATAAGTGGCTATTTTTTGGGCCGTTGTAATGTAAGCATTTTCCCATTGCCCTTCCAACACATTCAGGGAGATATCCATATTGGGTTCTAAACGGTTGATCCATGTCATAAGTGAAAATAGTCTATTCTTGGGGAGAAAATGAAGCAATAAAAAAGCCCCTAAAAAGGGGCTCTAATAAAAAATGGATCGTCTACTGATTTTAAACGACTATTCTTAGACGAATGATGGAGCGAAACCAACCATACCGAGAGTGCGGATTCCATATCCAACAACTTCAGCAGTTTTAGCTGCTAATGCGCCAGTTAAGAGGCCAGCTGGGATACCAATCAAAATTGCTTTTTTGTTTTGCTTAGAGAAAGCGGCAACTGACTGAGTTGCTCCAGAAATACCTTTTCTGGCAACAGAAGCAGCTTTTATAGCGCGATCTGTAGCTGCGCTGGCTACTGATACGGTTGCGTCTTTTGCAGCAGTCAACACTCTAGCAACAGTTGTCTTTACAGATAGAGCGCTTGATTTAAGAGATTCTTTTGCATACCAAGGTGCTGGCGCATCAGGGAGGCTAACGACAACTTCTTTCACAGGAGCTACTTCTACCGGAGAAGCTGGTGCAGCTTCAGGAGCCTTAACTTCTTCTTTTTTGAAGAGGGCTTGGACTCGGTTAACTAAAGAGTTAACTGCGTTTGAGAAAGAATGCTTCAAGTTGTTAAATGTTTCTTTAATCGAGTTGATTGCGTTAGATACAACTGAAGAAATTGTTTGAGCGATTCGGCTCATGCGCGACTTCAAGTCGGTTTTATCAATTTTAGAAAATTTTGTTACTGGGGCTACCTCGATAAAGAGGGGAGCGGCAGCTACTGAACTTACTGCAGATGTTGTCATAATTATTATCCTTTTTATTTAGTTTGTAATCACTTTTACGCGATCTATTTTATTTGTATTTTGCTTTTGCGTAAATAAAAATGATTAATTTAAATTAATTGTCAATTTTAATTTAATTATCGGAATGTTTTGT
>CAYWDE010000155.1:0-5031 GCA_964456885.1 uncultured bacterium
GGGCGCTAATTGGGTAGCATACCAAGAGCTAACAATTCCTCCCATCGAGTGTCCAATTAAAATAAGATCTCTCCTTCCTGTCTCTTGGGCAATTTTTTCCGCCTTCTCTTTCACTTTTTCTGCGTAGAGGCGGATCGAACGGAACGGATGACCTAGATTGACTGTATAGACAGGCCCCAGTCCGAGCGCCTCAAGCCTCTTTTTGGGGATTTGCCAGACAGAGCCGTGATTCATATAGCCGTGGACCAGGAGAATTGGTTGCCCTTTTCCCTGCACTCTCTCTTTTGTTGGAATTAAACGGATCACCATCACCCCTAAAAGGGCTGGGATTTCAAAAGTGACTGCATGGATCCAGTGGATCAATGGAGAAAAGGGGAACCGGGAAGAGGCTAGATTGAAAATGCGGATGCTCCCTAACCAAGCGAACCCAAAAACGACTAAAGGGACCACATCTGTATAGGCAAGTAGAACAGCTAAGACTAGAAAAAGGTTAGAGGGGAATGAGGATTTGATTACTTGGAACATAGATACTCACCCTTGTAAGATATAAATCTCGAATGATAGCATCCGATTTTAATGGAAACAAGAATTATAGGTTCACTGTGCATCTGATCGGAATTGATATTGGTGGGACAAAAATTTGTGTTTGTATCGGAGATCATACGGGTAAAATCTTCGCTTCTCAGAGAATCCTGACCCAACCCTTAAAAGGGTGGGAAAATGGGCTTAGAGCGATCCGTGAGCTGATCCTGAAGATGCTACAAGAAGAGCATATTGATCTAAAGCAGATTGGAGCCATTGGGATCTCCTCTCCAGGCCCCATCTCAACAAAAGAGGGAAAAATGTTAAAACCCCCCAATCTCCCTAATTGGGAAAACGCCCCCCTTGTCCAATATTTTAAAGATGCCTTCCAAAAAGAAGTGATGATGAATAACGATGCAAACGCGGCCGGAGTTGCCGAATACCAATTTGGAGGCTCCAAAGGGACCCCTAATCTAGTTTATCTCACCTGCAGTACAGGTATGGGTGGCGGAGCTATTGTCAATGGGGAGCTTGTTCAAGGCGCCTCTGACACAGCTGCCGAAGTGGGCCATTTCGTATTAGATATCAACGGCCCAGAGTGCCCTTGCGGACAAAGGGGCTGCTTTGAAGCGTACTGCGGGGGAGCCGCTTTAGCTAAAAAAATGCAAAAAGAGATCCGGGAAGGAGGTATTAAAACCCAAATTCTCACCGAAGCAAACGGGAAAATCGACCATATTGATGCCGCTTGCCTCGTTCATGCGGTAGAGAAAAAAGACCCCTATGCGTTGAAAGTGTGGGACGAATTCATCCTCCGACTCGCTCAAGGGATTGGAGTGGTTTTAATGAATTTCAATCCAGAAGTGGTTATCTTGGGAACGATCGCGATCCATGCAGGTCCCCTCCTCCTCACCCCTCTTAAAAAACAGCTCCCCCGCTTTGCCTGGAGAGAAAATGTTCAGATCTGTCGGATTGAAGCGAGCTCCATCGGAGATGCGATCAGTGAGCTGAGCGGCCTCGCTTTAGCTAAACAAGCGCTTACGAAACTCGGCCAACACTAAAAAAGAATCGAGAATTTCACGGATCAACTTGCCAATCTATTGGAAAGATAAAAGTCTGAGAGGGCTCAAAATACCAAAACCAACCATCATTATGAACAACCAGATTGTTTTCTTGTGCAAATAGATCGACGGCTCTTTTGACCGGAAAATTAGCTTCAGAGTTCAGATAATAATCATCTCCACAAAGAATTCCCCGCTCTTTAACTAAGGGGTACCAGAGAGCTAAATCGACAAATACATTCACAAAATCATGGGAAGCGTCTATATAAATCAGATCTGGCGTTACCTTTAACGTGTGGGAAGCTTCTATGCTCGGCAATCTCAACGGGATAATTTTATCTGTCAAATTTTGGTGGATCACATTTGAAAGGAACTGCCGATATAGGTTAGAGGAATTGAAATCGGGGGACTGGTGCTCGACAGAACCCAACCAGTGATCTACCGCGTACACAACGCCATCTTCTGGAATGGTTCTGGCAATATGTATAGTGGAAAGCCCTAACCAAGATCCCACCTCAATCACCGTTTTGACATTATATTTCCGAATGAGAGACTCCATAGAAGGTCCATTCCGATACCAACCTTGCATAAGGAGCGGAAGAGGGTCTATTTCGTTATAAGGAGCGGGAAGTTCTGCAAAAGAGATCGAGGCGAAAATAGAGCTAAAAATCCATACCCACTTTTGCATAAGACGAGAGGATAGCTGAAATAATTCTTTTAAGGCAATCGGACACGGAGCGCCTCACACTTCCCACGTATATCGATCGATTTTGCGATTGCTGGGACCAAATAGGTCATCCCTGGCAAAAAGGGCTCTTTATGCTGATCGACACTGATCTCCCCCTCCCCTTCTATACAGAAGAAGAGCTGGAACGATTTCGGAATCCGGGCGATGTGGAGCGCATCGAAGATATCGATCCTCTCAGCGATAAAGAAAGGACTCACAACAAATGTGACTAGTTGGTGATGAAGGTCGCTGCTCAAATGGCGCGGAGCCACTTTAGAGGGGCTTTTGTCATCCCAGCGGATCGCAGCAAATCCCTCTTTTAAATGCAGTTCTCGAGAACGGCCCCAATCATAGAGGCGGTAGGTTGTATTGGAGTTCTGTTGCACTTCATAAAGGAGAGAACCTGCGCAAATAGCATGAACCCGCCCGCCCGGTATATTGACAGCGTCACATTTTTTTAAGTCCAATTTTTCGAGAAGCTCTTCTCCTCTGTTTTTTTGGATTGATTTCTTGAAGTGCTCTTCATCAGCCCCCTCTTTGAATCCGGCATAGACAGATCCCTCATCGAGCATCACCCACATCTCATCTTTTGCTTCCCCTTTCAACTTGGGCGCCATTGTCTCATCTGGATGTACCTGAATGCTCAGATTCTCTTTTGCATCGATGATCTTCGTTAAAATTGGGAATCGGGTGTAGCTCTGCCCAGTCCCCAGAAGATCTTCCCCCATTTCAACGACGAGCTGATGGAGCGTTTTCCCTTTTAAAGGGCCGTTATTCACCACACTCATCGCATCGTCCCTATCAGACACCTCCCAACTCTCTGCTATCCGAGGCTGATCGACTTTGCGTCGAAATTGCTTCGCAATTCGGTCTCCTCCCCATACATAAGTTTGGTAAATAGGCTCAAAACGAATCGGGTACATGGCTCATCCGGAGGTTTGTGGGTGAATTTTCGATGGTTTTTTTAAAATCGGCTAGCGCTTTTTCGAAAGGGGCTAATGCTTTTGAAGAGATGAAAGAAAACTGATCTTTCCCCTTAGATTCAAGGGCCTCGATGCACTCAGCAATTTTCATCTCCCCTGTATTATGGGAAGGGACATACCCTCCTCGGGCTGGATGGAGAAGATGGCAATCGACGAGTTCTTCTAAAATCGGTTTACTTAGGATCACCGGGATCTGAAAGCCTTTAGTGAGAATCTCTAGTGTTAAATACCCTTTTTTAACTGCCAAATGGAGGATCCAAAGGCTAATCAGACGTTTAAAATAAAGACTCATCCCCTCCCAACACCCCTCAAATTCATGGTCAGCTACTGTTTGATGGGCGCAACTCAACTCAGCTCCGAGGAGGAGAATAAACCAGCTAATCTGAATCCAAACCAAGAAGAGGGGTAAAGCGGCCATACTACCGTAAATAGCTCCATACCTATTGACCCCAATTTGAAAATAGATATAGCCCCACTGAACAACGAGATAGAGGCTCCCTGCAAAAAGGCCCGCTATAGAGGCCGAACGGAAATGGACTTGAGTATTTGGCATCAGGAGATAGATAAAAGCAAAAAGGATCGCAAAGAGGCAGTAAGGGGTTAAATTGACGAGGAAGAGGAGCCATCCAATAGCCCACCCTCCGATTGGCAATGCCCGGATCCCTATTTCCATATATTGGACAACAAAGACGGTCGTACTACTTGCAATGACAAAAAAAATCGGGGTAATCAACATTAAAGCAAAATAATCGCTTAAAATCCTTTTCCAGGAGCGGTGCTTTTTAACCCCCCAAATCTGATTTAAAATCACCTCTAAATTGCTAAGCAAAAGTGCCACAGTTAAAAAGAGGAGCCCTAGTCCTACCCCTGCAATCACCCCCCCTTTAGCCTGTTCAAGAAAGGTATCGGCATACTTAAATAACTCTGTAAAAGCGATAGTCTGATCGGGAAACCGGTCTAAGAGCTCATCTTTCAATTTTTCATGGTATCCAAATCCACGAGCTATAGCCAAAGCCATAGCTAACAACGGGACAATTGACATGATTGTATAGTAAGTTAAGGAAGAAGCGCTTGCACTGCATTTATTCTGATAAAACCCACGTAAAGCAAGATAAGAGATCCGGAGCCACTTCAACCCAAAATGGCGCATCCCCCGCTCTTCGCTGAGTGGAAAATTCCAAAGGGTATCGCGGAGGTAGTGCCCAATTCTTTCGAACATATAAAGCCCACCTTAGCAGAATCGTTATTTAAGGGTCTTCTGCTGAAGATAAAGAGCGGCCTCTGGATACTTTTTTCTCAACCATTTATGAAACCCACGTGTAGCGTTATCCCACTCTCTTTGAAGCCGTTCTGGGTTTTGCAGCTCTTTTTCATAATATAAACGGCCCGGATCGAGGTGAAAGAGCTTTCCATCAACATAACCCCAGTTATGCTCTACATCGCTATCCCCATCGGCAATGTTTTTTTCTATCCGGTGAGAGATCGCAGCAACAAAATGGTCGATCTCTTTATAAATCCCTCCGATCCCCTCTTCTTGATAAATCGTATCGAGAGCCGAATAGATCGGCGCCCCTTTTTTTTGCAGAACAAAAGGGACCTGATTCAAATCGATTTGGAAATCGCGCTTTGCCCGATCAACAAGAGTGACTTCCGGCAAATCATTTGAACTACTTAAATGAAGATAAAGGATCTCTTCACCTAGTTCTTGAAAGGCGATCTGGTAGCTATTTTCGTAAAAATG
>CAYWDE010000156.1:0-5027 GCA_964456885.1 uncultured bacterium
GCCTCGATGGAATGGACATAGACAAGCAATCGATTGTAGAAATCAAATGCCCGGGGCAGGTAGATCACGACACGGCAAAGGCTGGTAAAATCCCCGAAAAATACATTCCCCAGCTTCAACATCAGCTCGCAGTGACAGGCTTGAAATTGGCCTATTATTTCAGTTTTGATGGATACGATGGAGTCATTGTGGAGGTTGGCAGAGATGACAGCTATATTGAACAAATGATAGGCCGAGAAAAAGCTTTTTTGGAATGCGTGGAGACCTGTATCCCTCCTCCACTAAAAGATCGCGATTTCGTGAATCGCCAAGACTCGACTTGGATAGAAGCGTCGACAAAATGGCTGGAAGTGCAAAAGCAGCTGGAATTTCTGGAAAAAGAAGAAAAAATTTTAAGAGAATCGTTGATCAAATTAGCAAGTGATCAGAGCTGCTATGGCGGCGGGATTAGACTGACCAAATCTATCCGCAAAGGCGTCATTCAGTATTCACAAGTCCCAGAGTTACAAGGAATAGATCTCGAAAAATACCGAAAGTCATCCAGTGAATTTTGGCGATTTTCAGCTATTTAAACCTTCGGAATGCTTTTGATTTGACAAATGTGGTAACATGCTCAACATGAATTCTATGAAAGAGAAAGCAGCCATTAAAACAGAGCGACTGATTTTACGCCAATGGCGCCAAGAAGATCTAGAGGCATTTGCTAAGCTGAATGCGGATCCTAAAGTCATGGAATACTTTCCTTCCATCCTTTCCAAAGAAGAAAGCGATCAGATGGCAAAACGAATGGAAACAAGGATTGCAGAAAGAGGGTGGGGATGGTGGGCGGTTTCTGTGCCTCGTATTGCTGAATTTATTGGTTTCATCGGACTGAATAACGTGGATCAATCAAACTTCCTGGCCCATTTTACCCCTGCTATCGAAATTGGATGGAGACTTGCCTCAGATTATTGGGGGAAGGGATATGCAACGGAAGGCGCAAAAGCTGTCTTGGCCTACGGTTTTGAGAACCTAAATTTGGAAGAGATTGTCTCCTTTACGGCTGTGCAGAACATGCGTTCTAGACGTGTGATGGAAAGAATTGGCATGCACTACAATCCAGGGGACGATTTTGACCATCCTAAGCTTCCAGAAGGCCATCCATTGAGAAAACATGTGCTCTATCGGCTTAATCAGGAAGAATGGAATGCACAAAGACATCAAAAGCAAAAATATGTGTACAAACCTTACAGCAACATATTTCCACAACTATTTCAAAAAGAGAAAGCAAGGATATCTTCTTCCTTAAAGCATGCTTTGGCTATTGAGCATGTAGGCAGCACAGCAATTCCTGATCTAGGAGGGAAAGGCATCATAGATATCGCCATTGCTGTCACCAAAGAAAACATGGACAGTTCTTCTGAAATCTTGCAAAAGCTCGGCTATCAATTTAGGCCCTCTTTCAGCACGCCGGATCGATTTTATTTCATCGCCTATCTCTCTGATCCAGAAGAAGGCAGTCGTAGATATCACATTCATTTGACTCAAGCTCACAGCAAAGAATGGAAAGAACTGATTGGCTTTAGAGATTATCTTTTGATCCACCCAGAAGCTGTGGCAGAGTACGCCAGCCTCAAAAAACAGGCAGCAGTCGCTGCAAATCAAGATGGGAATCTCTATCGCAAAATGAAAGAACCTATGTTCCAAAAAGCTCAAGCCTTCATCAAGGAACTTTATGACAAATGACTCTGTGCAGATCATTTATTTAAACGGCCCATCCAGTAGTGGCAAAACGACCTTGGCTAAGGCTTTGCAGCATGCCTTTCAAGAGCTATTTCTTCACGTGGGCATCGATAAGATCATTGGGTGGATGCCAGAAAAAGTAAACAATTGGACCGGGGGCGAGGCTCCTCTCGGCTATAGTTGGAAAAAAGGTACTGATGAATCAGGAAATTCTATTCAGGAACTTCAAATCGGACCCTATGCAGAAAAGATCGCGAAAACATTTCAAGAAATAGCGCTTATGTTAGCCAAAATAGGGCATCACCTCATCATCGACGATGTTTCCTTTGGCAAAAAACAGGTGGATGAATGGAAAGAGCTTTTAAAAGACTTCAAAGTCCTGTGGATAGGAGTCAATGCGCCTCTTTCTGTCTTAGAGGAAAGAGAGAAAGAACGCGGCAACAGAATAGTAGGATCTGCCCGAGGGCAATTCCATAAAGTCCATGTCGACGCCACTTACGATCTGGAAGTAGATACGCATCACGCAACCCTCGATGAAAACATCCACAAAATTAAATCTTTAGCTGTTAGTCACACAAACAGAAATAAAGACAAACAACACCCTCTCATACGCTCTTTGCATAAGACGGACATTCCCAAAATAGTCAATCGTTACTCCTTCCCCTGGTCCACATCTGAAAAGACGCAGACTCTCTGGGATACGTATTATCAAGAGCAGGAAGATAAAGTCCGAACAGTTGCAGTCATAGAAAAGGATGGCGAAATCCTAGGTTATGGCAGCTTGCTTAGAAAACCGGAGTGCCCTTTCTTTGCGCAAAGGAATATTCCTGAAATCAACGCAATTTGGATCGATGAAGCTCACAGAAGAAAAGGTCTCGGTAAAGCGTTAATCAAATGGATTGAAAATCTTGCAAGCCAAGAAGGTTACAATGAAATAGGAATTGGAGTTGGGCTGTATCGCGATTATGGTCCAGCACAGCAGCTTTACTTTCAGCTAGGCTACATTCCTGAAGGTAGTGGCATTACTTATAAGGGTGAATCTACTGTTGCTGGTCAATCTTATCCACTCGATGACGACCTCATTTTATGGCTCAAAAAACCATTAAGCAAAGAGAACTGAATGAAAAATGCAGGCCATATCGAAGTTGACGGCTTTAAATTCCAATACCTCACAGAAGGAAATGGCCCTGATGTCCTGGTCATCGGAAGCTCGATCTATTATCCCCGCAGTTTCTCGCAAAACTTAAGAAAATTTCTGCGCTTGCATTTCGTTGATTATCGAGGCTTTGCAAAGGGGCCTGAAATGGAACTGACCTTTGAGACCTTACTTGATGATATAGAACGTGTCAGGCAACAACTTGGCCTGAAAAAATGCGTTATTATTGGTCATTCGGCTCACGGCCTTTTAGCTCTTGAATATGCAAAAAAGTACAAAGAGCACGTTTCTCATGTAGTCATCATCGGAATGCCGCCCCATATGAAGCCAGATCATATTGCGATGGCTCAGCGTAATTGGGATGAGTCTGTCTGGCCTGAGAGAAAAGCTGCATTTGAAAGAAACATGAAGCTGATGCCTGATGAAAAAATGAATCAGCTGCCTAGGGATCAGTGGTTTCTCCAAATGAATTTTAGAAACGTTCCTAAAAGCTGGTACAATTACAATTTTGATTCAACCCCTCTTTGGCGAGGAGTAAATCCGAATACTCATGTTCTCGATCAGATGTACCTTCGATTTGCCCGCGAAGTCGACGTTTCTCAAGGGCTAGAATCATTCGATCTTCCCGTTTTGCTGGTCTATAGGCGTTTTGAGTTTCTAGTAGCCCCTGTCCAATCCTGGGACCCTTTGCGACCAAAGTTTAAAAATTTAACTGTTCGGATTTTTGAAAAAAGTGCCCATTCGCCTCAATATGAAGAGTCAAATCTCTTCGATGTTGAGCTTTTGAAGTGGTTGAGGGAAAATTAAAACAAGGAATCTTGTATGCTATCACCCGACACTCCATACCCTCTCGAAAAAGTGACAAAAGCTGTCATTTTTCTTAAAAACTTCATCAACAATCCTAATATCCAAGTGGGTGACTATACTTACTACGATGGAAGAGATCATGGAGAAAAATTTGAAGTTGAGAACGTGATTTTTGCCAGATCCTGTCGGCTGATTATTGGTAAATTTTGCCAGATTGCCTATGGAACTAAATTTCTTTTGAGCGATGCAAATCATCAAATGAGTGGTTTCTCCACATTTCCATTCTTCATCTTTGGCAACATGGCTGAAGGATGTCCCGAATGGGCTGACTATAAGCTCGATCTCCCCAACAAAGGAGACACAATCATAGGAAACGATGTCTGGTTTGGACACGAAGCGATGATCATGCAAGGGGTAAAAATTGGAGATGGGGCCATTATTGCGGCAAGAAGCGTTGTGGTAAAAGATGTACCTCCCTATGCGATTGTAGGAGGAAACCCCGCTAAAATTATCCGTAAGCGTTTCCCAGATGAGATTATAGAGGAGCTCATCAAAATCCAATGGTGGAATTGGGGTTATGAAAAAATTACTCGCAATATCCAAGCAATCGTTGGAGCTGATATTCAGGCCCTTTTGAGAGCGCAATAATGAGTCATCAAATGAAAGTGGTTTCGTATAGAGAATTAATTGGATTCCTGTGGAAGTTTATCCGTCTTCAAAAATGGAGATTTTTTGGAGTGTTCCTGCTGGATAGTCTAGCTTGGCCTTTGGACGCCCTACTGTGGCCCTATATTTTGAGCTTAGTGATAGGAGTATTTACCCATTTTGAAGGGGATCGCTTAGATGCATGGCAAGCATTGCAGGGACTTGTTCTCAGTGGAATCGGGTTGGTTCTCTTTATCGAGGTAGCGTCACGAACCATGGGGTTCTTGATGGACAGGGCTATCCCTAAGTTTCAGGCCGATATCCGAATGGAAATGTTTGATCATGTTCAGCGTCACTCACCTCGCTATTTTAATGAGCGATTTGCTGGAAGTTTGGCTAATAAAATCACCGATATGACAACGCAGGCAGAATTGATCATTCAACAGCTGTTTTGGCCTATTTTGCCCGCATTTGTTGCTTGTGTGGGAGGAACAGTGGTTCTGGGGTTTATAAACCCAGCTTTCGGGTGGTTCCTTGGTTTGTGGATTGTGATTCATTTGGGAACAGTTCTGAAGTTTACCCGTCCTGTAGATGCATATGAGCATCGGCATGGAGAGGCTCGCAGTTCTTTACTTGGTAAAATTGTTGATAGTCTCACCAACAATTTCGCTGTGAACCTTTTTTATCGTTTCAAATT
>CAYWDE010000157.1:0-1673 GCA_964456885.1 uncultured bacterium
GCCTCTCAAGCTTCCAAGCGCTCTCTTCTTTAAAACTAGGTAGAGATACAAATATCCCATTGCTCATAGGATATATAACAGGGGTCTTCCCTGTGATTTTTGGAGGTGTCTTCAGAGAGCTCGAGGACGTTCCCCTCTAAGAGGGTTTTCTAATACGGGATATCAGCCGCTTTTTGAGACTGTCCACAAACTGGTTTCAGTCTATTTTCTGGATTATTTTGGCCGATTTTCGCCTCTTTTAGCGGGGTCAATATACGGAAATGATATTAACCCCGCTAAAAGAGGAAAAAATCGGTTCAAAAGAACCAGAAAATAGACGAAATCCAGGTTCGTGGATAGTCTCTTAGGGATTATTTTGTATATTCTTTGCATCTCTCTTTAAATTCGATAGAAACGGCTTCGATCAAAGATCTCACTTTAGGGGAACGGTCGCCCGGAACAAAAGACTCCAAACATCCCCGCATAATATTGATCATCCCCTCCTCCCCAATCACAGTAAAACATAATCGGAAAGTCTCCTTCCCCATTTTCCTTTGCTCCATTAAAGAGCTCTTTTCCCATACAGACTGTGTATACTTTATTTTGGTTAACAGCTCCTGGAGGATCTCTCCCCTTATTTTTCCAATCTCTTTTTGGATCTCTTCAATCCCTAGGTTCTCATTCGAAATATCTGGAGCGGCCCCTCTATTTACATCTGACAAAACGGCTTTGAGATCGTATTTGAATTCAGCTATTTTTAAATTCAATAAAGGAGACAACATGGGTCTTAAATATTGCATTAGCTCAGCTTGGTCTGAGGCGAGCTGAGAGTCAATTTTCGGCTCTGAAGCGAGGAACACCTCCTCTTTTAAAAAAGAGGCCTCTAAGGAAAGGTCCTTAGAAACAAGAACAAGGCGATAGGTTTGTCCCACCTCCAGTTTTTCAGGCATATTCAACTGCACTTCTCTATCTACAAGACCAACGCTCGCCTCCTTAAAAAAGTGAGCTTTAATAATCAGTTTTTTTATCTGTTCGCTTGTCACTTGCAATGAATCGGTTCCCGTCTCCTCTCTCACAATAGATTTGAAACTAGGCCTCTTTTGAGGCATCTCTATCTCACGACATGAAAAGAGGCATTCCTGAATGACAAAAGGGGGTAAATTGCGAGGTATATGAACAGTGATACCCCTTTTCTGATTTTCAAAAATTAGATCGACGGTTCTCACATCTACTCTTGATCCGATCTCTTTCCAACCAAACTTCAATGTTATTTGGTCACTTACAGCCGCCATACAAGCCCACCCCTTTGTTTATTGGGCAGAAAAGATACCTAAAAAGTGAGAAACAATCAAAAAATTTATATACACCAAAAGCCCGCTCGCTAAACACTTTAAATTATTATAAAAATATTAACAGTTTTATTATTTATAAATAATAAACTTTTATTTATAATATAATAATGACATCCGAACTGAATATAAAATCGTTCTTATCTATTTCTGACGGAATCCCTGAAATCGCCATCTATGGATATGGGGATTGCTATTACAAGGAGGTGATAGAGAGCTACCCACAGACAGGGTCCAGCTGCTTCCCTACCTTAAGATCGGATCGCCGGAAATGTTACGACTGGAATGCCCTTTCCAATGGGGGAGAAATTCAAAACATCCAACAAGGGAAAATGGGGATAAGAC
>CAYWDE010000157.1:1683-4932 GCA_964456885.1 uncultured bacterium
AAGCGGGATTGACGAACCTAGTTTTCGAAAATTATCTCAGGATAAAAAAAGGGGTTCCGATTATCCCCTTATTATTTATTATTCAAAAAAATAACGAATTTATCTCCTCTCCAGAGGAGATCGCCTCTGAGGAGGAAAATATAAAAATCTTTACCCATTCCGAAATCCGTAGAGCTTATAAACTCTGTTATGAATACCCCAACCAAGAAATTCGAGCCGCCGCCCAAAAGACAATCAGATTTGTGAAAGTGAAAAAAATAAAGACCCTATTTGCCTCCAAATTAAAGGGGGAAAGGATCAGAGCCCCTTGGGAACATGAGAACTGGGAAAAAGGGTGGCAGCGGCGTAAAGAGCGGTCGACCAAACCGAAAAAACCTTCCGGTTGGATCCTCTCCCTAGATCAAGCGATTCAAAACGCCAATCTAAAAAATCTCTCCGCTCCTTCTATACCCACCCTGATTGAAAAATAGAGTTCTTTTAGAATGCTCTTTAAGAGAGGAGGGCTTTGATCAGCATCTGACCTAACCACTCTTCATATTCCTTTGAAGTCCAGCCCCGCTCTACGACTAACATCCGATACATATCTCGGCCTGTAAAGGCCCACCCAATATCGTGCGCCTTCCGGAGAGTGAGCCCTTTCGCTAAAACCTTTTCTTTTTCCATTCTTTTAACCGACTCTTCTTGCCGCTTATAGCGGCGCTCTTCCCTCTCCCTTTCCAACTCTTTGAATTCGGGTGCTAAAACAGAAGCGCCCCGAAAAACATCCATTTGTTGTGCTCTTTCAGCATCGTAGATTTGGCGAGAAAGTTTGGCGGCCATCAGAAGGCGGGCTTTCACCGATTTTTCCTCCTTAAACTCCTCCAAAAAGGCTTCATACTGCTCTACAGGAAGCGCCTCATCGATGAGAGCTAGCAAAATGCCCCGTTTGGATTGAAATAGGGCATAAATAGTGGGCGAGGAAACATTTGCAGCTTTGGCAATTTTTTCAATCGTGACCGACTCAAAACCCTCAGATTGAAAAAGCTTTTTTGCAGCCTCCAAAACGCCGCTTCTTGTTTGTACTGCTTGCGCTTGTCTGGCAGCAGAATTATATACTCTTTTTTTACTCTTTGACATATTGAATATAGCTTACTATAATGAATGTAAATTGTCAAAAAACCCTAAGGACTAGAGGATATCATGACTAAAAATAATGTAGATATTGCTCACACTTATTATACAGCTGTGGGAGAGAAGAGACTGGACGATGTGAAGAAGTATATCCATTCAGAGATCCGATTTAGTGCGCCTCTTGCAAAAATCAAAGGGAAGGAGGAATTTCTCACGGCAGTTCAAAATTTTATCAACTTTTTTAAAAACCTACAGGTCCGGACAACTTTTGGCTCAGAAGATCAAGTTTTAGTGGTTTATGATGTGGATTGTCCTGAACCTATTGGGAAAATCCCTACATCTGCCCTCATGACCTTCCAGGAAGGGCTGATCATAGGGATTGAGCTCTTCTATGATGGGCGCCCGTTTGAGAAGAGATAGAGAGGATCTAAAATGGCTCTGATTAAAGCGACTATTTTTTTTTGAGAGGCGTTACTGGGTCGGAACCTTTGAGAGGACAGACAAAGCAGGGTATGCCATTGCCAAACATATTTTTGGAGGGGAGCCAGCTGACCCAGAAATCTACGAATTTATTCTCACCCATTATCAGGAACTAAAATTTGGGGACGCAAAAAAGTTTACTCTAGAAATTAAACGGATGAATCCAAAACGGGTCCAGCGAGAAGTGAGGAGGGAAATGGAGAAAATTAGAGAAACGGAAAAACCCTCAACTTTTGCCCAAGATTACATGAGAGAGGAGCTAGAAAAGAAAAAGCTCCAAAAAAAAGACCAAAGCAGCGCTGAAAAGCAAGCTCGCAAAAAGGAACAATTTTCTTTAAGACAACAAAAGAAAAAAGAGAAACAGCGGGGCCATTGACCCTCTCGGGCTACTACTGATACTAGACCTTGCTCTTGTCGTTCAATGAGATAAACGGGCGGCAGTAAAAAAATTTAATTTAAGCCAAATCTCACCCTGAAACTACCCTACAGTTCCCCCTTTTAAGAACTGATAAAACATGCTATTATTATGCAGATATTGTGGGGAATATATGGTCCGTTCGACACCAGATCAATTGAGAAACTTCAAAGAATCATTACTTTTTTTACACGTAGAGGAGCTAAAAAGCTTGGCTACTGAGCTTTCTCTGGTAGAGAAAGGGAACAAGATAGCCCTTATTCAGCGTATTTTACATTTTTTCGAGACAGGAGAGAAATTAACAAATCCGCAATTCCCAAAAAAATCTTGCGCAGCAAAAGGACAAGTTTATTCTTTAACCAAAGATACTTTGATGCTGAAAGGCGCCTACAAAAACGATTTAAAAACCCGTTTATTCTTCAAGCAATTGATTGGAGAATATTTTCATTTTACCGCATTTGGCATTGATTGGTTAAATGAACGGTGGATGGAAGGCAACCCGCCAACGTACCAGCAATTTGCTGAGATGTGGGAAGAAGAGTATCGAAAACGAAAAGAGATACCGCACGCCCCAAAAGAAGAGTGGGCTTATATTAATTTCGTCCAAAAATTTACCTTAAGCAACCCTACAGCTTCACGAGAAATGATCAATAGCGCTTGGGAATGTGAGCGTCAAAAGCATAAAGCTAGTGTCCGTTCTTGGTTAATTAGACAAAAAGAGCACTAGTTATACCAATTATATTTTAAAAAGGGTTTTTGCATTTTCGAAAGTGGCGCGAGCTATTTCTTCAACGCCGATCCCTTTGATCGAGGCGATCACTTCAGCCGTCTCTTTAATGAATGCGGGCTCATTCTGTTTTCCCCGCTTGCTTTGGGGGGCGAGATAGGGGGCATCTGTTTCAATGAGGAGTTGATTGAGAGGGACCATCTTCGCTACCTCTTTTAACTGTTCGCTTTTTTTAAAGGTGACGATCCCACTTAAAGAGAGGTACCAGCCGCGAGAGAGGACGGCTTTAGCTTCTTCAACTGTGCCGGTAAAGCAGTGGAGGATGGCGGGAGCCCCTTTTTTATATTCGGCATCGGTGACGGTGAATAGATCGGCAAACGCTTCTCTACAGTGGAAAATAACGGGGAGATCGCAATCAAGAGCGAGATGGAGGTACTTTTTTAAGAAGTGCTTTTGAATGTTGGGATTAAGCTCTTTATAGTAGTAGTCGAGCCCTGTCTCTCCAACTGCACTCAAT
>CAYWDE010000158.1:0-4914 GCA_964456885.1 uncultured bacterium
TGAACCGCTTCAGAATAGCTATTCCAAAGTTCTTGATCTACTTTATTGTGGCGGATCGCTTGGATGAGCTCTCTTTTGCAGCTAGCAAGAGATTTTTTTGGGCTGAGGATGGTAATGATTTCTTTATCTCCAGCAAGACGGGCGATATTCAGCATCCGCTCTAGTTGGAAGCGGGTGAAATTCATGTGATCGCGGCGTTTGCGGGATCCACGTGCGGCGCGTTGCTTAGGGGCGATTACTGAAGGTTTGTCAGAGTTGATGACGAAGCGCTCGATAATAGATGCAAGTTCTTGAGGCTGTTTATGTTTCATCTTTCGTAAAGTGAAGTGATGCATGTAACCGCCGCTCTTCATCGGGAGGTATTTGCACAATTCGTTCTCTTTTTTTGCCCCGATTTTTTTGATCGCTTTTGCAATCACGTCTTCCACTTCTTTAAAGCCTTTCGCGGGTTTCGTTTCTAATTCTTCTTTTACTGCGACCATTTTTCCGTCCTACTCATTTTGATCGAGGGGAGTTCCCTCACCTCGGAAGTTTTATTTAAAATTTTCTTAATCAAGCTAGTTGCTTAATGCAATCTTCAGTTTTATTTGTGATATAGTTTGAATTGGGCCTAAGCTTAGAATTCATCCTACTACAAGTAAAACCGTTCGAATTATTTGGGGATTATATAAGCACTCTTCTTTTCTTGCAAGAAACTACGATTTCCCTTTTTTTCTTTTTCGCAACATTCTAATCTATTTCTTCTCGGAGATTGATATATTATGATGTGTTTAAAAAAAGTTATTTTGAGCTTGTTTATCCTCCTCTTAATCTTGGGTTGCAGCCCGTCTAAAAATCGTTTGTCAGACTGGATGGGTCCAAATAAGGGGAAGCTTAAAATTCTTTCTACAACAGCTCAGGTGGCTGATTTAGTGAAAGAAATTGGTGGAGATAGGGTAGATAATTGGACCTTGATTCAAGGAGATCTCGATCCACACAGTTACGAAATAGTGAAAGGAGATGGGGAAAAATTGGCTAGAGCCGACCATATTTTCTATAATGGACTTGGATTAGAGCATGGGGCCAGCCTCTCCCAATTTTTAAAAACCTCACCGAAGACGACCGCTGTGGGAGAAAAAATTAGTGCCCTTGTTCCCGAAAAAATCTTGAAGAAGGGGGGGGTTACCGACCCCCATATTTGGATGGATATTTCTCTTTGGGAAGAGGGGATTGATCCGATCATCGACGCTTTAAGCGCAGTCGATCCTGAAGGGGCCCCATTATATAAAGAGCGGGGAGCTCTTCTTCACGAAAAGATGGAACGGGTGCACAATCAAATTTTTTCTCAGCTGCAAAAAATCCCTTCAAATAAGAGATATCTCGTTACAAGCCATGATGCATTCCACTATTTCACACGGAGTTATTTAGCCGATCCAGGGGAGACAAATTGGGAGGATCGATTTGCGGCTCCTGAGGGATTAGCTCCAGAAGGGCAACTCAACCCCCGTGATATTCAAAAGATTATCGACTATTTAAAGGCAAAAAACATCTCTGTCCTCTTCCCTGAATCCAATGTAAGCCGCGATTCGATCCGAAAAATTGCAACTGCAGGGAGAGAGCTAGGACTCAAAATTGAAGTTTCAGCTGAGCCTCTATATGGAGATGCGATGAGCGGGCTTCTCTATTTAGAAATGATGCAGCGGAACGCAGAAACAATCTCGAAGTACTTATGAAATATGCAATAGAAGCTGAAGAGCTCAACGTCAATTACGGGAAAAATTCGATCCTTTGGGACCTCTCTTTCCAAATTCCTCAGGGTGTCCTTGTGGGTTTGATTGGTCCAAACGGAGCCGGGAAGAGTACTTTGCTTAAAGCGGCGCTTAAAATCGTCAAACCCTTCTCAGGAAAAATCTCTTTTTCTGGAAGTGTCGCCTATGTTCCTCAAAGGGAAACTGTCGATTGGGACTTCCCTATTACAGCGGAAGAGGTGGTCCTTATGGGGCGATACGGAAAATTGGGTTTATTTGGGAAAATTAAACGGGCCGATCGGGAAGCAGCCGCAGCAGCGTTAGATCAGGTTGGATTGATCGCATATAAAGATCGGCAGATCAGTGAATTTTCTGGGGGCCAGCAGCAACGGTTATTCATTGCTCGCGCTTTGGTTCAAAATGCAGACCTTCTTCTCCTTGATGAGCCTTTTGCGGGAGTCGACTTGGCGACAGAAAAAGTGATCATGAACCTTCTTAAAAAGCAAAAAGAGCTGGGTAAGACAGTCTTAATCGTCCATCACGATTTGCCAAGCGTCGAAAAATATTTTGATTGGGTCCTCCTGTTAAATAACCGACTTCATGGTTGCGGTCCTGTCGAAGAGGTCTTTACAAGAGAGAATTTAGCAAGAGCTTTTGGTAAAAATCAGGCCCTCTTTGATGAAGCCGCTCACCTCTCTGCAAAGTCGAATAGCGGCATTTTATGATCGAATTTTTTACAGATCCTGTTTTGCGCGCCCCCACATTGGGATGTGTCTTGATGTGTATCGCCTCTTCATTAATGGGGGTCCTTGTTTTTTTAAGGAAACGGTCTCTCCTTAGTGAATCCCTTTCTCATGCGACCTACCCGGGTGCTTGCTTAGGAATTTTCCTTTTTGCCCTCTTCTTTCCTCAGCAGGAAGAGTGGACTTTTTTGGCGGTGCTCGGGGGGGCTTTTTGCTCCTCATTGCTAGGTCTTAAATCGATCCATTGGCTAGAAGAAAAAGGGAAGGTGCATGCTGATGCTGCCCTCTCTTTTGTTTTATCCCTCTTTTTTGGGGTTGGGATTGTGATCGCAAGCGCGATGCAAGCAGAGATGCCCACTTGGCACAAGCAGACCCAGATGCTCCTTTTTGGACAAGCTGCGACGATGACCGATATCCATATATGGATCTATGGTGGCCTTGCTTTTGTCGTCGCCCTATTTCTCTTTTTAACGTTCCGACCGCTTCAAGCTTCTCTCTTTGACCGGGAATTTTCGATCAGTGCCGGTATTGCTGTCCCCATTTTAGAAAAGCTCCTTTTTTGGCTCCTTTTGCTCTCTTTGATTGTGGGGATCCGAAGTGTAGGGGTGGTCTTAATGTCGGGGATGGTGATCGCCCCTGCGGTAGCTGCGCGTCAATTTAGCAACCGGCTTCAGGTCGTTTTGCTCCTTGCTGCCCTTTTTGGAGCTGCCAGCGGACTTTTGGGAAATTACCTCTCCGTTTTAGCCAATATGCCGACTGGACCGATGATTGTATTGGTGGGCACATCGATTTCCCTCTTATCCCTCCTTTTTGCCCCAGCAAGAGGGGTCGTTTTCCGCCTTTGGCGCATTTGGGCTTTCCGGCTCCGTTGCGTTGAAGAAAATATGTTGAAGAGGTTGTGGAAGAAGGGGCCCCTTTCTCCGCAACAACCGCTGGTTGCTCAGATTGCCCTTTGGAGGCTGAAAAGGGAGGGGTGGGTGAATTCTAACCTTGAGTTGACAAGCGATGGGTGGCAAAAAGCTGCATCTATTGTACGTCTCCACCGCCTTTTTGAACTCTATTTGACCGAAGAGCTCGGCTTTCAGGCGGAGAAAGTGCATAGAACTGCTGAAGAGATGGAGCACATTATCACCTCTGAGATGGAAGAGCGGCTCACTCGCCTCTTAGAGAATCCGAAGCACGATCCGCATCAACAGCCAATCCCGGAGAAAGGTTTATGACTGATCTGCTCCAAATGGGTGTATTGAGTGGAATAGCGATCGCTTGTGGGTTTATTGGTCCATTCCTTGTTTTAAGGAGAATGTCGATGTTTGCAAACTCCCTCTCCCACACCGTTTTGCTCGGCATTGCCCTCGCTTTTCTGATCACTGGCGGAGGGATGTTTCATCTCCCGACACTTTTAATCGGAGCTTTTTTAGCGGCTCTGATGACTGCCCTTTTTACAGGGGGATTAATCCAGATTTTTCGACTTCAGGAAGATGCGAGTATAGGGCTTGTGTTTACAGCCCTTTTTGCTTTGGGAATCACCGTTGTGACCCTCTTTACTCGAGATGCCCATTTAGGGATTGAAGCGGTGATGGGGAATGCTGATATATTGCAACCCTCCGATCTCAAAATTGCCTTATCTCTCGCAGGGATCAATCTCGCCTCTGTGACCCTTTTTTATAAGCAGCTTCAATTGACTAGCTTTGATCCCAATTTGGCCAAAACAATGGGTGTCCGATCGGGAGCTTTCCATTTCTTCCTCCTATTCCTAGCAGCGATGACCTGTATTGGAGCTTTTAGAGCGGTTGGGGTTCTTTTAGTTCTCGGATTTTTAGTGGGCCCCTTTTTAACGGCTCGTCTCTTTTCTCACAAACTCCCTAAACTCCTTGTTTTAACCCCTGTAGTTGGAGTTATTGCGTCGGTCCTTGGCGTCCTCATTTCTAGGGCGTGCCTCGATTTATGGGGGCTTCCCCTCTCTACTGGGGGAATTGTATCGACTCTTATCGGCCTTATTTATCTGTTCTCAAAATGGGTTGTATCCGTTAAAATACGCGCATGCGAAAGAAAATTGCCCTCTTAGGCAGCACCGGTTCTATCGGAACTAGAACTCTCCAAGTGGCTCGCCATTTAAAAGAAGATTTAGAAATCGTAGCCCTTGCCGTTAAATCAAACATTGAACTTTTAGAGGCGCAAGCCCGAGAGTTCCATCCAAAGCTGCTCGCAGTTTACGACGAGCAGCCCGCAAGAGACTTACAAAAAAGGCTTCCCCATATTCCTGTCCTTACAGGGATGGATGGATTGAGAGCCGTCGCCTCTTTTTCAGAGGCCGATTTTACAATGTTGGCTATGACGGGAAGCGCTGGATTATTGCCTGCGATTGCAGCGATTGAGGCGGGAAAACAGATCGGTCTCGCAAACAAAGAGGTCCTCATTTCAGCAGGAGAGCTCATCTCCCAGCT
>CAYWDE010000159.1:0-4887 GCA_964456885.1 uncultured bacterium
AGTCGCCTCACAGAAAAATAATTGTCCCAATCCGATTCAGATCAGTTCTAAAGGGGCTCAACAGGGTATTGAGCTGCATGTAGAAGGGTTGAATGTGACGCTGATTGGGGATGCGTTGAAAGTTTTTGAAGGGCAGCTTTCACGCTAGCCAAAATGAACATTATTTTTGATAATTCGTACTAGATGGCGTCGGAGAAATCCCTAGAAGCCCCGACTTTAGGCGGAGGGGTAGCCACTTAATCAGAGGATGAGTTAAAAAAACTCTGAAAAGTTTCTTCAGCTTTTTGTGGGTCAGATCGGAAAACCGGTTTCCCTTTGTGGAATTCATATTCTTGACCCGGCTTGCAAGGGGGGCAGTCTGGGAGCCATACCAATTCGGCTGGCGTAGCTCTGCAAAGGAACCCTTTTTCGTCAAAAAAGACAGGTGTCCCTTCTTTGCAATAGATCCCTTCAAATTCTGTAGTTTCCGTCAGCCAATAGCCTTTAATTACAGGTCTGTCTTGATCGGAAAATTCAACACGGGTCCCTTTCGGCAGCAACACTTTACTAAGAAGTGAGATGTCGGGATTCGAATAAAACTTTCTGATTAGGCACGGCCTACTTTTGGATAGAATAGAGGACTTAAGGCGGCCGCTCAGGTGGCGTGTGAGGGGTGTGTCAGTTTGAATAGAGGCGTTTGCCTGATCGTATTGATTAGAGGGGGAAGCGGGGGGAAAACAAGACATATTTTATGCTGGTCAAATGGGTTTAATTAATTTTTAGTCGGTAAGATCTAAGTATCATAAACATTTGGTTAGTTTTAATTAAGAAGATTTTAGAGGAAACGTGGACAGGAAGTTGACAAAACCAATATAATGAGGGGAAGGCTCATATGAAAATGGGTCCGGTTTTCTGCCTATGGATCATCATCAACCCGAATATGTGGGAGAATACCTCAAGCAAGCTGAAGCTCGTCTAAATGGGGGAGCGGTCAAGGAGCCTCTTTTTTCAAGAGGGACCTATCAGTTTGAGGTAGGGGAAGGGGAGAAGGGGAAGAAAAAGGCGTTCCCTTTCATCCAAATGAGGGATGATGGGGAGGTCACCGACTCTTTTTGCAGTTGTAAAGTCTCTGAAGCGGGAAGGGGGTGCCCCCATTTAGCCGCCGCCTATCTCCAGATCTTCAATGGCCATAAGGAGCCCCTTCATGTCCGTTTCCGGAAATCGCTCTGGAGCCGCCTCTTCCAGATGGGGAGCAAAAGGCATGGCTATGAAGTCGAAGGGTTTAAAAAAGAGGGGGAAGGGTCCTATTCCTTCTTCTCCAAAGATCAGAAGCCTCTGTTTGCGATTCAAGCAACGAATATAAAAACAAAAAAAAGGTTGGATGGCCTCCTCTTCGATCGTCCTGTAGAGACCGAAGAGACTTCGATCAAGTTTTCTAATTTGCCTGCAGAGGAGATCGCCGCTTATCGGGCAGGAAATCCGAGCCATAATTTACAGTTTGAGCTCTCATTTTGGGCCGATTTAGCCAAATGGCTGATGGTTTTGGAAGAGGGTAGAGAGCCGTATGAGATCCTGTTTGGGGGAGAACCTCTTCCTAATGAGATGACGGTGAAATTTCCCGGTTTGCAAATCTGGTTTTCCATTTCAGAAGTGAATTGGCCCTGGTTGATCCCCGCTTTATCGACAGTGAATGCTCCGCTTAAGGTTTTCGATGCGGAAGACGAATCGATTGAGGGGATCCGATACGATGAGAAAGAGAGGGCTCTCTACATTGAACATAATGGGAAAAAATGGGTCGATCTTTCTGGTGTCCCAATCGGGGAGTGGATCTATGTAGAGGGGAAAGGGTTTTACCGGAGGAGATATGATCCATTTCTAGCGGAAGAGCGGGTCCCAGCCGATAGAATGGCCCATGTCCTTACGAACTGCTCCAAATCGCTCGCCCCTTTTTTACAGATCTTCCCTGAGCCAAAGCCTTGTAAATATCTGCTTCAGTTTGATGGGAGCGGCAATTTACATATTCAGCTTTACGTCCTTGAGCCGGGAGATCTCAAATCGGAACGGGCTGCCTCTTTCTTCCCTTGGGTCTATGTGCCCGATCACGGTTTCTATCTTCTCGAAGAGTGTTTGTTCCCCGAGAGAGAGAAAATAGTTCCAAGGCAAGAGGTGGCCGATTTCATCAATAGGCACCGCTTATGGCTCCACAATTTTCCCGGATTTCAAACCCACTTAGGGAGCCTTGAGTCCCACCTCACTTACGTTTTGAGCGATAAGGCCCTCACCTTTGATGCGGAGCTTAATTTCCCGGAAGAGTATGGGGAGACGCACCATTTTGATGAGTGGGTCTACATCAAAGGGCAAGGGTTTTATATGAAAAAAGAGGCGCGAGGAAGGTTGCCTCTCCATCCTGGACTCACCATCCCAAAAGAGGAGATCTCCTCTTTTATTTCTGTTCATAAAGAAGAGTTAGAGCAGGTAGGCGGATTTTTTACAGCGGAACCGGCCATCTTGAAAACGGGTCTTCATATCACATTGAATGGGGAGGGGCTTATCGCCATTGTCCCCAGAATGGAGTATGCTCCTGGCGTTGATCCTGCCAAATTGAGGCGGTTTGGCGACTACGTCTATATGGAAGGGAAGGGGTTTTCTGAGATTGCCCCTGGAGCCCGTCTTCCCGAAAGATACCAGCATCCAACGACGGTGCAGCCGGCCCAAGAGTCAGCTTTTTTAGCTTATGAGCTAGAGCCCCTTAAACCCTATATTCTCGAGATCGATCCGAGGCTGATTCAGCCGCAGGAGTTGAAACTAAAAATCCAAAAAATTGTCCCCAATAAGAAAAAACGGGGACAGGAGTGGCTGATCGACTTGCGGTACATATCGGGAAATCACTCGGTCGATATCTTTTCTATTTGGGATGCGGTTCAGGAGAAAAAAAGGCACCTCTTCTCTTCGGCGGGCCTCCTCTATTTAAAAGAGGCGCGATTCAATTGGATCCGGCAGCTCCCAGCAAAAAAACTCGATCGGAAAAAAGGGCTCATTCGCCTCAATACCCTCGAGTGGATCCGCCTCACCGCCTTTGAGTCGATTGAAGAGAGCGCCGATCCAGAAGTGAACCATTTCTTAAGGGAGTTCGATAAACTCGAAACAAATCGGCTCCTCGATGTTTCCCGCCTCAAAGCAACTCTGCGCCCTTACCAAGAGCAGGGGCTCCATTGGCTCTGGTTCCTCTATTGCCACGGGTTATCGGGGCTTTTGTGCGACGACATGGGGCTTGGAAAAACGCACCAGACGATGGCGCTCCTTGCCGCGGTGATCAATGAGGATGAGGAAAAATCGAACAAATATCTCGTCGTCTGCCCCACTTCGGTGATCTACCATTGGCAAGAGCAGCTCAAACGGTTCTTGCCCGGGATCCGTGTCTGCACCTATTATGGATTAGAGCGGACGTTAGAAGATTTTGATACAAACTACGATCTCCTCCTCACTTCATACGGAATTTTGCGCACCGGAAAAGAAAATTTAAAACCGTACCAATTTGAAGTGGCGATCTTCGATGAGATCCAAATCGCGAAAAACCACGCCTCCCAAACCCACAAAGCGCTCCGCTCCATCCGCTCTCAAATGCGCCTTGGTTTGACCGGAACACCGATCGAGAATCGGATCCGAGAGCTCAAATCGCTCATCGATATCGTACTCCCCTCCTATATGCCTCCCGATCCGGTCTTCCGTGAAGTGTTCATCAACCCGATTGAGAAAAACCACGATCCGGTGAAACAGGCGCTCCTTGGGAAATTGGTCAAACCCTTTATCCTCCGCCGTAAAAAAAGCGAAGTGCTCACCGATCTACCAGAAAAAATCGAGGAGATCGCCTATTGCGACTTAAGCCATGAACAAAAAGGGCTCTATCGGGAAATCGCCTTTAAAATGTGCAATACGCTCTACCAAGATTTAAAGGACCCTTCAAAGCCTGTCCCTTTAGTGCATGTTTTTTCCGCGCTCTCTTCCCTCAAACGGATTTGCGACCACCCTTGTCTGGCTCTCAATAATCCAAAGCAGTACCAGTCGCACCAATCGGGGAAGTGGGACCTTTTTATCGAACTCCTCAATGAAGCGCGAAATAGCGGGCAGAAAGTGGTCGTTTTCTCCCAATACCTCGAGATGCTCGAGATCATTGAGCTTTATCTGAAGAAAAAAGGGGTCGGTTTTGCCTCGATCAAGGGCTCCACGCGAGACCGCCCTGAGCAGCTCCGCCGCTTTAGAGACGATCCGAAGTGTGAGGTCTTTGTCGCCTCTCTCTTAGCCGCGGGAGTCGGAATTGACCTTACAGTTGCCTCCATCGTGATCCACTATGATCGTTGGTGGAATCCTGCTAAGGAGAACCAAGCGACAGACAGGGTCCACCGGATTGGGCAGAACCGGGGCGTTCAAGTCTTCAAACTAGTCACTAAAAATTCTATTGAAGAGCATATCCATCAGATGATTGAGCGGAAAAAGGGGCTTTTAGAGAATATTATTGGGCAGGAAGATCAAATCAATTATTTATCAAGAGATGAGCTATTAAAAGTTTTTGAGATTATGTTTAGCGAAATAAATAGTGAAAATTAGACTTGGCTCATAGAAAGAATTCTTTGGGTATGCCGGTGGTGGTCTAGAAATTGGTAGATCGCTAAGCTAGAGATCAGGACAATCGAAATTCCTATCGATAAAAAATTTGAACTCATAAAAACAATAGCTGCAACGCCTACAATCAGAAATGCCGTGGTAAAAAGCGTTTTTAATGCGGTCGATTGAGACCACTTTGCTTTTAACGCGCGAATTTCGTTATGTAAAACGAAACTTTTGTTTGGTTCCACCCTAATTGTCATAATTAACCCTACCCGGTAGATATTATAGCTGCCTTTTTTGTTT
>CAYWDE010000160.1:0-4880 GCA_964456885.1 uncultured bacterium
TAAATCTCGCGATCTGCAAACGGCTCTCGACCAACTCAGTTGGGCCGGTCTTCTCAATCCTATTCTAGCCACCTCTGCTGGAGGTATGCCGCTTCAATCCCAAGTTAAATCGAAGGTTCAAAAATTGCTCTATCTAGACATAGGCATGCTTCAGACCGCTCTAAAAGTAGGTCCTCTCCTGTTCTTTCGAGAGGACTTAACCCTTATCCATTCCGGGGCCTTGGCAGAACAGTTTGTCGGACAAGAATTAATTGCCTATGCAAATCCTCATGATCGAATGCAGCTCCATTTTTGGGAACGGGAAAAAAAGGACAGTGCCGCAGAAGTCGATTACATATTGCCTCTTGGCTCCCATATCATCCCCATTGAAGTGAAGGCGGGCCCTGCAGGCAAACTTCGGTCTATTCACGTTTTCCTAGAAGAAAAAAAATCCCCTTTTGGAATTCGAATTTGTAGCTCCAAACCACAAAAATCGCGCCCTATCATCACTCTTCCGTTTTATTTAGTTAGTCAATTGCAGAGACTATGCGGCAGCATAACTTCTAATCGTTGAAGACCACTTTTGATTCTTTAGGTTTAAGGGAATCGGTCACGTCGAAATAGCCTTTCTTCATATCGAGGGAAAGGCTATTTTTGTTTGGTTCAGAAAAACTCAATTTCTTTAAGTCGATCATCTTTAAAGAGAGATCGTTATATGAGCGGAAATAGAAGACTTTCTGCGAGAGATCTTTAATTACAATCCACTGGGTATAATCCCCCGTATCTTTCCCTGGATCGCGCGCTACGCCGAGAGGGATATCTACGCTATTGAGGAGATGCTGCGCAAGACAGAGGGCTTCTTGGCTGTTTGCTGTCTGTTTGGCAAATCGGAGAAAGGTGGCGATTTTGACAAAGCGGGATGGGGGGCTAAAGTCGCCAGGGAGGCCGAGGAAGCCGAAGCCTTGCCCTTGAGGGGCTAGGGTCACGCCTTTGAAAGAGGTGGAATTCGGGTTTTCTGGATTGAGATTGAGATAATTGGGGAGATTTGCCAATTGCCAATCGAAGGGGGGTGAATTGGTGAGGACACTCATCGGGTTGTCGTAAACTTTCATCTCACCGCCCACAAATTCGACGACAAGACTGTTCCCTTTTGCATCATGAATGGCGACATGAATGGGGGGAACTCCGAGTTGTGGAACAGGGTGGCCCCAGATCCGGACTGTTTTGATCGCCTCTCTCACTTCAGCGATGGTGGAGAAATTGCCGAGGAGCCAAGTACCAAAGTCGGTGAAGTCGAGGGCGTTTTTCATCTCCTGGATCGGCACAGTTGGATATTGGGTATAACCGGGGAGCCAAAGGTAGCCGAAAGAGAGGCCCGCTTCATTGAGTCCATCAAAAGGGAAATTCATCCCGAGAGGGCAGACGCCGAGAAATCCATATTTCGAGGTCCAAGTGAGCCCCGTTTTGTCTCCTGGAGCTTTGGTCGCAACCAGCTGTTTCCGAGGGAAGAGTTGCAGATTAGATTGTAAATCGAGGGCGAACTCAAGAGATCTCCCATTGACGCAAGAGCCATCTTTCGATTGAACAATGAAATCTGTACACGCATAAGCGGAGCAGATACAAAAAAGGAAGAAGATACGGATCATAAAAGGCCTGTCTGTTTTAATTTTTGTATAACATTCTCCTAGAAATTCGTACACCTATTCAAATTTAATAGTTCGTATACCAGCAATTTCGTTTGCTGAGCGGCATCACTTCAAATCGTTGGATCGGCTGATAAATTTGCCGATCGGAGATTTGGCAAGGGTGTTTGTTTTGATTGGAGATCTGATAAAGGGGGAGGGTGAAGATCACCTCCACTTGCCAAATTGTGTCGAAAAGCTGGTCGTATCTCCAGCTCATATCGAGAGCTAGATAATCTTTATATTGAGGACGAAGTCTTGCCTCAGCTCCAACGACTCCATCGTTACAGATAGCTCTGGCAATAAAATAGGGGCCTGCAGCTGCATAGAGAGAAAAATCACCCCAATCTTTAATCAATAAACAGCCCAATTCTCCGTTAAAACTGTAGGAAATCGATTCGATCTGATTAAGCGTTGCGTAGTAATCTCCTTCATAATCATCGTATACATATGTATCCAAATGCCGTTTTTTTCCGAAAGGGACATAGGCATTCGCTCGGAGATCCCAACGGCTCCCTAGAATTTCTATTCCAGCTCCTAATTGATTGAAATAGCCGATACACCCTTGCCTATAATCGTAATAGGCATTGAATCCCAATATTTCACAAAATTTATCAGAAGCTGGATTGGGGATGTACCTTCCCCCGATTCCAGCGTTGGCCGCGTAAGTGTTATTATCAAATCGGTGCCCTCTTAAATCGAGAAGAGGCATCATATGCCCTAAATGGTATTTAGGAGCAAAAAGGAGTTCTAGAGTAGTATAATTCGTAGCGAATGGGATACATTTTTGCTCTTGATCTCCCCATGTGTGCTGAACTGAGATTTTTTTAGGCCAAAAAGAGGGGCTTGAATCAGCAGAATCCCCATATTTCCCATAAGCAGGGGCCTCTTGCTTAGATTGAATCCACTGTTTAAACCAAGAGGGGGCCTCCTCTTGTGTAGGGGCTTGGGCCAACTCTACTTTCACTGGCTCTATAAGCGGGGAATTCCCGTTTTCTTCATCCGCTTTCTTCAGGTCCGATTCTGCATTCGCAAATTCTTGCTCAATATTTGGAGCCTCTTTCCCCCCGCTGGTCTCAAATTCCAAAACAACTTTTTCTATATCTTTATGGATCTCCCTATTGACAACTTCAGTTTTTGTTTCTGGAAGAACAGGTTTGCTATAAAAAGGGATCCGATCGGCAATCACAGCATCTCCAAAACCCATTCTCTTCTCCACCTCTTTAGGCTCTTCGATTTCTCCAATCGCTAATTCAATTGGAAGCTCAACTCTCCTCGCATCTGATTCGGCAGCGGCGAGCTCTTGCTCGGTATTGGGGACCTCTTCAAAATCTCCCATCTCAAACTGGACCCATTCAGAGTGGGGCTCAATCTCTTTTGCAGCGAACTCCCCTCTTGTCTCTGGAATCAGTTCAGCGTAAGGGGCCACTTGATCGGCAATTGCAGCATCCCCAAAACCCATCCTCTTTTCCAACTCTTTCGGCTCTCCCATTTCCCCGATCGCCAGCTCAATCGGAAGCTCGACTATTCTCGCATCAGATTCGGCGGAGGCGAGCTCTTGGTCGGTATTGGGGACCTCTTGAAAATCTCCCATCTCAAACTGGGCCCATTCAGTTTGGGGCTCACTCTCTTTTGCAACGAACTCCCCTCTTGTCTCTGGGATAAATTCAGCGTAAGGGGCCGCTTGATCGGCAATCGCTGCATCCCCGAATCCCATACTCTTCTCAGCTTCTTTCGGCTCTTCCATTTCCGCAATTGCCAGTTCAATCGGAAGCTCCACTCTCCTCGCATCTGATTCAGCAGCGGCGAACTCTTGTTGAGTACTCGGCGCTTCGTGTGAGCTCCAAATCTCTAATTCAGGATCGATTTGGATCTCATTCGTGACGATTTCGATACGCCATTCCTGTGGTGGGACTTCGTTATAGGTGGAGATCGAATCTGCAATATTAGCGTCTTCAAAATTAAATGGAGAGAGCTCGGGGAAATCTTGGGAAAACACATAGAGAATTTCGAGGTTCTCAAAAAGTCTGAGTTCAGATTCGACGGCGGCGAGCTCTTGCTCGGTATTGGGGCTCTCACCGAAATCGAAGCGTTCATTCTCCAAATCAACATAAGCAATCGATTCAAAAACAGTGGGATGAAATAAACTAGTTCCGATTGGAACATCGGCAAATACAGCTTCTGTTTGGAAATCGGCCTCTAGGCTCTCCTCGATTTCAAAAATGATCGATGCAATCGCATTCTGCAACTCTTTTTTCTCTTCTTTTTCTATCGCCCTATTCAGTTCGATTCTCTGATTTTCTAATTGAGTGGTAGCGCTGGCAAATTCCTGTTCTTCAAGATCTTCTTCTTTCTTTTGATCAGTTGGAATACTTTGGACAACTGGTATCGGCGGAACAGATTCGGTAACTGGAGCCGGCAAGGAGGGAGAGAGTGGCTGATAGAGAGGGAAACGGGGTTCTAATTGAGCTGTTTTTTGTTGAACGGCCCCCGTTTCTACAAAAAGAGAATATTCCCTATTTTCAGAAACACAGCCTATTTTTAGAAAAAAAGAGCTATCGGTTAAATTCCCGCGAGAGAATTTAATAAAGAAACAAACAAGAAGAACGGAAAGAACTATTCCAATTCTTTTCAATCAGACCTAATCACATTATTTCTCTTACCTAAAACGTTAAGACATAATTAATTCTCCCTATATCCCTCTAATAAAAATAACCCCCCTATAAATCAACTTAAAAATTAGGGATTTTCTCTATAGGAACAGGCGGGGCAATCAAACAAGCTAGAGGAAGAACTGGCTATTAAGGGGTTAGAACCCTTCGTCATTGAAGAAACGATTTTGGTCGGGATTGAAAGAAAAACCCCCTCCCGTTAGATAGGAGAGGGTGAAAATTAAGAATTTGTAAATATTTTCTAAGAGGCCTTCTGCATGTTGAGGAGAAGGTATTCGAGATCAACGACAAATTTTTCAGATTGGGGGATGTTGAGCAAAGAGGTGTTCCCTGAATCGATAAATCCAGTAAAGAGTTTCTGAAAGGTCTGAAAATCGATATAGTTGTCGCTCTTTTTGATCGAGTCCCAAAATTCGACCCCTTCGTCAAAGAATTCCTCTCCACGCAATACTTCGAACTTAGCGAGGAGATCTTTGTAATCACGCTTCTCTAACTCGTGGGCAGGAAAGATCGCTACGCTCTGATCCCCTTCTGTAAAATCGAGAAG
>CAYWDE010000161.1:0-4725 GCA_964456885.1 uncultured bacterium
CCAGAAAACGGGGTTTGCTTCGTTAGCCATTTGCAAGCCTAGAGTCTCTTTAATTTTGACATATCCCCACAAATTAAAGATCGTCTCTGCAAGTCCATAAGAGATGATCGCAATGATAAAAAGGGCGAGTCGGTAGTGGAGAGCTTTCCAAATCGCACTCCCCTCCCTCATTTGGATCTTTTCTGAAGAAATAGGGGGATCGAAAAAAAAGCCGTGGATAAACCAGATGCTGATCATGAGGAGGATAATCAATAAGAGATACACCCCATTTCTCATCGCACCCATAGGAAAAAGGGTGATCAAGATGGGGGCGAGCATCGCCCCTAAATTGAAAAAGGCGAAGAGGGCAACAATCGCAAGGCCCACTTTTTTGGGGAACTCGATGATGATATAGGTGACTAAGGCGTTGATGACGGAAGAGATCGCGATCCCAAAAATGACCATATTGAGGAGAATCAGGGGAATGATCCCCTCCCCTTCTGAACTCAGTTGATTGAAAACAAAGAGGGCAAATCCAATCAGATTGCAAAGGAGGCCGAGATAGAGCGTTTTACGGAGTCCAAATCGGTGGCAGAAGTATTGATGACCTAGACACGCCCCTACAGCAAAAATGTAGAGGATCGCTTTGCAGATAACAGCAAGGGTTGTTGAATCCCTTCCGATGAGAAAATTTTCAGGGATTTGAAAGATGGTGAAGATCATTGTGTGGAGTGTGCCGATGAGAAAAAGGGTCACGGTGAAGAGTTTTTTAGAGAGGAATGTCTGTAGCTTTGTAATCAAAACATGAACCTTCTGCTATAGATGCTCTGGAGCAACCCGAGCGCTCCCATCGTTGTTAAAATAGAGCTCCCCCCATAGGTCACAAAAATCAGAGGGACCCCCGAAATGGGGAGGAGGGCACACATCATCCCAATGTTGAGGACCACGTGCATCGCGAGGTAAACCGAAAGCCCCGCAGCTAAAAACCGGCCAAACGGGTCTTTGGCCACAGCCGCCACCTGAAAGCTAAAATAGATGAGAAAATAGAAAAGGAGAAGGAGAAAGAGGATCCCAATAAATCCAAACTCTTCCCCATAAGCGGCAAAAACCGAATCTGTATAGGCAGCGGGGAGCCATTTTCTCCCTGAAAAATCGCTCTTATGCCAACCCGCTCCAGAAATGCCCCCGAGAGCGATCGCAATCTGGGAAGCTTTTTGATGGTAGGTGTTCGGATTGAGCCGTTCGTACTGATACTCTTTTAAAACCTTTGTGAATGCTGGGCGCATCTTCTCATGATCGAACACTCCGACAAACATGAGGGTCACAAGGGACAGGGCCGCCACTCCTACCATCCCCACAGTGCGGAGGAGCCCCCGATGGACATCGGCAAAATATCCCATCACAAGGGCGATTGGATAGAGAATAAGCGCAGTTCCAAGATCGGGCTGTTTCAGGATCAGGAGAAAAGGGATCCCCACAATGAGCCCCATTTGAAAAGCCGTTGAGAGGGTCCCTGCTTTAGAGCCTCTCCGTTCTAAAAACCAGCTGAGAAAAATGACGATGATCAATTTTGCTTGTTCTGACGGTTGAAAACTCGCGACTCCCGGAATTCTGTACCAACGGTGGACATTCTGAATCGGGCTCACAAAAAAAAGGCCGATGAGCAAAAGGACAATCGCAATGTAGAGAAAAACACTCCAATCTCTCAATTTCCGATAATCAAATGCAGAGGCGAGGAAAAAAACGACCCAGCCCAAAAGAAACCAGCGGAGCTGCGTCTTCACCAAAGGGGTCCAAAAACTGATCGCATCTTCATTGAGATCGGCTGTCATTGAGGAGATGACGAGTAAGCTAATAGCCATGAGCCCCAAAATAATAGGGATGATCCGATAGTCAATGCGCGATAAGGTCCACGATATCCACATAATCTCGATTCTATTCTCAAAATTCTATAGAATGCAATCGTGAACGAAATTCATTTAGATATTATCGATTCGACCAACACCTATGCGAAGCTGCATAGTCACACTTTTCCTCAAAATCAGATCACCTGCATCACTGCCGAAGAGCAGACCGGAGGACGGGGCAGATATCAGAGAAGCTGGGTCTCTCCAAGAGGGGTCAATATCTACGCGACCTTCTACTTCACTCTCCCTTTAAACACTCCCCACATCACAAGCTTAGCACAACTCATCGCCTACAGCTTCGCGAAGCTCCTTCAACAAAAGGGGCTAAAACCCCAAGTCAAATGGCCCAACGACATCCAACTCAACCGGAAAAAAGTTTCGGGGATTTTGTGCGAGACCCGCTTTCAGCCCCATTCCGTCGAGATTTTTCTCGGGATCGGGATCAACGTCAACCTCGATCCAGAAACAGCTGCAAAGATCGATCAGCCAGCCACCTCTTTATCGATCGAGACAGAAAAAGAATGGGACAGAAAAGTTTTGCTGAAAGAGCTCCAAAAACAGTTCCAGACCGATTTAGAGCTGTTTAAACAAAAAGGGTTCTCCCCATTTTATAAAGAATTTGAACATCTACTGGCAATGAAAGGGGAAACGATCCGCTGCTTTGATGGACAAAAAGAATGGGTTGGTGTTTACCATTCTCTCACAGAAGAGGGGCAGCTCAACTTATTGCTACCCGATCAAACGATCCATACGATCCGGTCAGGAGATCTTCGAGCGGATCTCTAATTCTTCTTTTGCTAAACGGCTCCGTTCTAACTCATGTTTACGGAGAGCCGCATCCCCTTTCGCAAACATCTCCGCCTCTTGGAGCCAAAGTGGCGACAATTCAGTCCCACTCATTAGATCCTTTTGAACCAAGCTCAATCTCGCCTTATTTTGCCAAATCGGAGGGATCGCCTTGTTATATAAAGAGAAGAGCAGCGGGTTACCCTGATTGATCACATCGACGATTTCTCCCTGTTTTTTAACACTCGAAAAAGGGAGATTGAGCTCTACAAGCCGCTCCATCAATTCTTGAAATGTCCGATTGAGCTGAAAACAGGCATCCGATAAGACGGTATCGATCTCTTGAGGGCCTCTCACCCGTTTCCACTGCTCCCACACTTGATCGAGTTCTTTCACCATGACTGGGTTTAATATTCCTCGATGCCTCTGAATAATCTCTTGCCTCTCTCTGAGCGCATCGCGGATTTCATAGGGGATGGACTCTTGTACAAATCTTTGTAATAGAGGCAAAAATGCCTCAAGATGAGCCACTGTATCAGCACCTAAAACATCCTTTATTGACCGATTTTGAGGGTTTTTTAATTCCTCTAAAAAAAGCTCTAAATTTTGACTCCAAGGGATATAACTTTCGTATACATTCTGTGCCAAAACATCAATCCGGGACCCATATTTTTTAGAATTGAAGCCACCTTGAATCCCCTCTTCTAAATAAGAGATGCTATTTTTCTGTTGGTAGCGCTCTGTCTGGCTTTGGTAGATGAATTTTTGCAATTCAAGAGTCTGTAAAAAATTTGGGTGTTCCATATAGCTTCCCGGCAAATGAGCTAGATCGGAGGAGGGAAGAGAGAAAAAATACTCCCCTGAATTTTGTGCGATTTTAGAAGAGATATCTGAGAGCTCTCCAGAGAGAATTTTCCCCATCATCGTACGACTGAGGCTGATCGCCTCATGACAATCTGAGCCAGCCGTTAGCTCCCGACTTTCTGCCCATTTAAATACTCTCCTGAGCAAATAGTCCTTAGCAATGGTATTCCCCCTTGTAAACACCCCTTCTTTCACTAATTTCCGACGGGTTTTCATCCCAACGTCCCTCTCGGCATGACGATTAAAGACTTCCGATACCGACTCATAACTAGCTTCAATTTGGTGCACTTTCCCTTTTTTATCTTTGTAAGGGGTTCTGACCGACATGGTGAAATCGGTCCCCCATTTGACCACCTCTTTATTCCTGTGGTCTCTTTTGCTGAGTTGATCTTGTATCTGCTGCTGTTTGATCAGCTTTTTAAACGGTTCCATATCGGCTGTAGAAACAAAGTCGATCCAACTCTCCGGAGACATCCCCCCAGGACGTTTTATTATCATAAAAACAGAATCTACCTCTTTAAATGGGTCGCCTAAGGTGACTACATAATGATCTTTTATCGAGTCGTGCAAAGAAATTTTAAGGGTCTCCGCAAGAGTCTCTTTTTGGGAAGCAGCTAAGAGGTTTTTTAATTCGCCACTATCAGATTGGAGCCATATAGTTTCTTCAGGAAGAAACTCTTTTTTCCGAATCTCCTCCACTTTTTTTTGAATATCGGAGAGAAGGTGCTCTCTCATTTCAATACTTTTTGCCAACTGCTGATCAAAACAGATAAGATCTGATTTCGCTTTTCCTCTGAGCTCTTTAAGGAAAGATTCCTCTTCTTGTGTATATTTCCTTCTAGAACAGCAAATCCATTTCTTACAGTCCCGCTCCGCTTTTTTCAATGTGTTTAATTCGGGGAGTACTTTCCCATGATAGAGCCTTCGATAACGGTCGATCGTTTTTATATCGGCAAGCCTTTTTTGAAAGATGAATTCGGCCCCTAGCGCCTGTTTTAGGAGGTTCTCATTTTGAATGGGTCGATGTGTCCCGTCTAACCGATCGGTTCCCAGAACCCTGCGCCACTCCCGCCCAATCGCAAGCCCGATCTCTTTCCTCTTCGCCAATTCTCCAATCTGATTTAAAGTCGCCTTATCTAAAGGTAAAAGATTGTTTGCATAGGTCGAAAAATATTCTTGATAGACAGCT
>CAYWDE010000162.1:0-4683 GCA_964456885.1 uncultured bacterium
CGAAAATTCTTCCTGAACAAGCTCTTCAGCATCTTTGACTTTTGCTTTTGGATTTTCCCGAAACTCGACGAATTTGTTAAAGGAGTATTCGGGCGTATCCCAAAGTCTAGCCCCTCCAATCGTTACCCCTTTCCAATTGAACACATTATTTTGGATCAGATGGATAGAAGGGGGCAATACGGGGGCGATTTTCCCTAGAGAGCCCCACCAATAGTCGTGATTTCCTTTGATCATCACTTTGGTGCCAGGCAAAGCATCTACCCATTTTAAATCGGGGACTGCCTCTTCGAGTTTGAGGGCCCAGGAGAGATCTCCGGGCACCAGAACGAGATCATCGGCATGGATTGTACTTCTCCAATTTGAAGCGATTTTTTCTGCATGCGCCTCCCAATTGGGGCCGAAGATATCCATACTTTTATTCGCGACGCCGAAACTTAAATGTAAGTCGCCAATGGCCCAAATACGCATGGGTTCCAAAATACTAGATTTCGAAGTTGTTTGAAAGGAAATCTCGTTGACAAAGGGGCCTTAAGTTAATAAACTCCTACGCCATAAAAAAAATTAGAGGATTTTATTATGGGAATCGGACTCACTGTATCAAATCGACACCGTTGTCCAATTGATTTCTCTTACTCTCCTTGGAAACTGAGTAAATTGGAATCGGTTGTTCATGCGATCCCAGGAAGTGGCGTAATCACCTCAGCAATCGGTTGGATGTATAGAGCTGATCAAATTGGTGAAATCACTCTTTCAATCCTCCCTAAAGCGACTCCTGTAACAACGGATAGTGATCCTTTGCTTGCTCATAGGGAAATCGTTCAAGAAGGGGAGATACAAGAAAAACAGGAGAAAAGAGAGGCGCTAAGGGCTGAAATTCGAAATTGCAAACTTCTTTTTCTCGCTAATTTTACATTTACTCTAGGGGTCACTGCACTGTGCTATGGATTAAAGAGCTACGACGTCATTTAGAAGCTGTTAGAGACTGTCCACAAACTGGTTTCAGTCTATTCCGTATATTGACCCCGCTAAAAGAGGCGAAAATCGGCCAAAATAATCCAGAAAATAGACGAAATCCAGGTTCGTGGACAGTCTCTTAACCGAATGTCAGGTGTCAAATTTATGAGTAATGGAATTTCTAATTCGTGTTGGAAAAATTGTTTATGGGAAAATGGGTGCTATCCTTGGAAGATTTCCCGTCTAGAAACCATAGTTCATTCTATTCCTGGGGTGGGAATTCTCTCCTCTTGCATTGGTTGGGGGCATCGGAGTTCTCGAATCGATGCTATCAATACACTATTATTTGAAGAGGAGGTTCAAAGTACAAGAGTGATTCATACCTTAGTGATCAATGATGAAGAACCTGAGACTTTAAGTGAGCCGGCCCTTTTTGATGATGAAGTTTCAGAAGCAGATGAAGATCGTTTAAGGGCAGAGGGGCTAGAGTTAGCAGCTAAGAAATCAAACTGCAAAGCCCTTTTTCTCCTTAATGTAGCCGTTACTTTGATTGGAGGTGCGACTTTCTACACATTAAAGAAATTTGAAGAGATTTAGGGGCTTTCAATCCCGTCCAAAAGCCGATTCTTGAATCACGAGCGGTATAACAGACCCTTAAAACTCAAAATCGTCGGGGATTTTTGTCCCTGAGGTGATAATGATGATCCCATCGCGGACATAGAGGCCTTTGCCATCGTAATGTTGATATTTTTTCTTATTCGTGAGGATGACCCGATCGCCGACCTGGACATGTTCGTCGATAATGGCTTTCTCGATTAGACAATCTTCCCCAATCCAATATTCCTGTTCCGCAACATCCCCATTATGGATAGGAGGCATATAAAAATGGTTCCCTAAGAGAACTGTGTCGCGGAGGATAGTTCCTTTTTTGATATGAGAGCGGAGCCCAATCACGCTATGGGAAATTTCAGCCGCTTCAATAATGGAACCTTCGCAAATGATCGATTCGGTGATTTTAGTCTGTTTAATTTTAGGGCCGGGGAGAAAAGTGGGACGAGTATAAATAGGATTCCGTTCATCATAGGTATCTAGACCTTGAGCAGAATCGGTTAAAATGAGATTCGCCTCATAGTAGGAAGCTACAGTCCCAATATCTTCCCAATAGTTGGTATAGATAAAAGCGGAGAGTTTTTTTGTTTTTAAGGCGGTAGCGATCAGATGGTAGCCAAAATCTTCCCGTTCATCTCGTTGTAAAAGGTCGATGAGGGTTTCCCTTTTAAATACATATATCCCCATCGATCCGAGATAGGTAGATTCTTTAGGGGGCTTGATTTTCCATTTTTTATAGAAATTGGGAGAAAGTTGGAACTTTTCTAAAGCTTTTTCCCCTTTCGGTTTTTCGAGAAAATCGACGATGCGGCACTCAGAATCAATTTTAAGGAGTCCCATTCTCTTCGCTTCCTCTTCCGAAATAGGGGTCGAGGCGATGGTCAAATCTGCTTTCTTGGTTTGTGCAAACAAGAGCATCTCTTGAAAATTGATATTATATAGCTGATCTCCAGACAAAATAAGAAAGTACTCGGCATTCGATTTGAGAAGCGTGGGTAAATTTTTTCGCACAGCATCGGCGGTCCCTTTAAACCACTCTTTTTCCCCTTTCTCATCCATCTGAGGAGTGAGTACTTCAATGGAACCGGGATTGTAAGCATCAAAATGGTACGTTTGGTTCACATGGTGCTGCAGTTCAGCGGAAAGGTATTGGGCGATAACAAAAATCTGCCGAAACCCAGAATTGATCGAATTGGAGATAGGGATATCGATGAGCCGATACCGCCCTCCATAGATCACCGCTGGCTTAGAATGGTGGAGCGTAAGGGGATAGAGACGAGTCCCTTGCCCACCAGCGAGGATAATAGTCGCTACTTCAACCGGTGTTTTGCGCATACTTTCCCTATAGCTAGGGAAAGGATTGTTTGGCTAGTGGGAATTGATCGGTTGAGCAAAAGCGGGGGCGAAGAGGTTGGCATTGTAGCTGGAACGGACGAATGGGCCGCAATACATATGTTTTACACCCAGCTTTAAGCCATATTCCTCATAGAGTTTGAATTGATCGGGATGGACAAATTCTTTGACCCGGAGCTTAGTGCGACTCGCTTGTAAGTATTGTCCAATCGTGATGATGCTGCAGCCAGCTTGAGCGAGATCTTGGATCGTCTCTTTCACTTCTGTTTCCGTTTCCCCGAGTCCCACCATAATCCCCGACTTCACAAAGACAACTTTCCCAGATTCTTTCGCATTTCGGAGAACAGTGAGAGTCCGATCGTACTCCGCTTTATGCCTTACCCTCGGAGAGAGAGCCCGGACAGTTTCAATATTGTGATTAAAAATCTCAGGCTTAGCTTCTAAAACGGTGTAAAGCGGCTTTACATCTCCCGAAAAATCGGAGGTGAGAACTTCGATCGTGACCGTTGGATTTTCTTGCCGGATCGCTAAGATGATCTTTGCGATTTGACCTGCTCCTTGATCAGGAAGATCGTCCCTTGCAACCATTGTGATCACAGCATGTTTTAGCCCTAGATCTCGGACGGAAAGGGCGATCCGTTCTGGTTCATCGGCTTCTGGAGCTTTTGGTGTTTTACTAAAATCGATATCGCAGAAACCGCAATTGCGGGTGCACTCTTTTCCTAGCGCTAAAAAGGTTGCTGTTTTTTTTGTATAACACTCGAGTCTATTCGGGCATTTAGCCTCTTCGCAGACTGTATTGAGCCGATATTTATCGATGATCGCATTTGTCTTGAAAATTTGCCCTCCAGCTGGAAGTTTGCGATGGAGCCAAGAGGGGAACCTGCCCACCCCTTCTTCAGGATTTTCAGGAAGAATATTCAGTTTACTCATCTTTTAGCTTTAGGAGGAAAGTTGATTGGGGTTTCTTTAGCGATCAGCGCCGCTTCATGCCACGCTTCAGCAATCGTCGGATGCGCATGGATCGTCTCTATCACAGACTCTAACGTGAGTTCATTTTGGATAGCAAGAGCCATTTCTGCAATTAAATTGGACGCCTCATGGCCAATCACAACAGCCCCTAGGATCTGCCCCGTTTTTTTATCTGAGATCACTTGTGCAAACCCTTCTGTATCCATGGAGGCTTGCGCTTTTCCAAGAGCGACAAAGGGGAAAGATCCGGCGATTGCGTCAAAACCCGCTTTTTGAGCTTGCTCCAGAGTCATCCCAACAGTAGCAATTTCAGGGGAGGTGAAGACTACGGCAGGGACCGCCTCATAATGGATATGAGATTCGATGCCGCAAGCGTTGTTAGCTGCGACGATCCCTTGATGGGAGGCCACATGGGCGAGCATCCATTTCCCGGTCACATCTCCAATCGCATAGAGGCCCCGTACTTCTGTTTCCATATGGGAATCTGTTTCGATAAAACCTCTATCGGTCGTCTTTAATCCCGCTTTTTCTAGCCCAAGACCTTCTGTGTAGACTTTTCTTCCTACTGAGACTAAAGCAAAATCGGCATGAATAGTTTTCCCATCAGCTAAGGTGATCTGGACACCGGTTCCTCGGTTTTCAATGCTTTTGACCATCACATTGGTTTGGATTTCTACCCCTTTCGCGGTGAATGTTTTGGTCATGAATTGGGCGATTTGGGAGCCCTGAGCGGCTAGAATTGTGGGGAGCGCTTCTAAAATGGTCACTTTTGTCCCCAATTCTGCGAAAAGGGAG
>CAYWDE010000163.1:0-4643 GCA_964456885.1 uncultured bacterium
TATGTCGAGCCCTTTTTGGAGAGATTCTAACGCCTCTTTATATTTTCCGTCCCCTCGTAAGCTGTCCCCTACTCTAGAATAGCTCTCAGCCACAGTAGGGTGAGATTCCCCGTAAATTTTTCTCCTGATCTCAAGCGCTTTTTGGTGGGATGCTAGAGATTCTGGATAGCGTCCTAAATCTTCTAAACAGTGACCTATCTGATCGTAGCTGGCAGCTACATTAGAATGGGAGTCTCCATAAATTTGAAGCTCTAGATGGAGAGCTTTCTCATAAGATTCGAGAGCTTTTTTAAATTGCCCTAATTGATTTAAGGCGACCCCTATATTAGTGTAGCTAATGGCCACGTTGGGGTGAACCTCTCCATAAATTTTACGCCTGATCTCAAGCCCTTTTTCACAAGCTTTAAGGCTCTCTTCATTTTTTTCTAATCCCCTTAAGCTACTCCCTATACTCTCGTAACAATCAGCTACATCTGGGTGGACCTCTCCATACAACTTAACCCTCACTTCGAGTGCTTTTTGGTGAAATTCTAGAGATTCCTGATAGCGTCCTAAGCTTACCAAACCGATCCCTATGCTCCTATAACTGGAGGCCACATCGGGATGGACCTCTCCATAAAATTTCAGTCTTATATTGAGAGCTTTTTGGTGAAATTCGATAGATTCTAGATGGCGTCCTAATTTTTGTAGGCTAGCTCCTATACCGCTATAGCTATCAGCTATTAATGAGTGATCTTCTTCGTAGATTTTGAGCAAGATAGCAAGAGCTTTTTTCTTAGACTCTAGCGCTTCTTCAAATTGTCCTAAACTTTCTAAGGTGTTTCCAATACTTGTATAACTAGAAGCTACATCGCAATGGAGTTCTGTAAACAATTTAACCCTCACATCGAGCCCTTTTCGTTTAAATTCAAGGGCCTCTTTAAACTTTTCTAAGCCGTCTAAACTCCCTGCTATACTAGAGTAGCTTTCGGCTACTGCTGGGTGGGTCTCTCCATAAATCTGGAGCCTTAACGCCAACCCTGTTTGTTTAAATTTTAAACCTTCTTGTAATCGTCCTAAACGCTCTAAAGTGTTCCCTACATTCTTGTAACAGAGAGCCACATCTGGATGAACTTCTCCATACATTTTAAGCATTAAATTTAAAGCTTTTTGCCCCCATTCTAAGGACTCTTGGATACGTCCTAAATTTCTCAAACTCACCCCTATATTATTATAGGTTATAGCAACGGAACGGTGAGATTCTCCGTAAATTTTAAGGAGGATTTCTAACCCTTTTTGATATGATTCTAGCGCCTCTTGAGGTTGTCCTAAGCTCTGGAAAGTGGTGCCCCTGTTGCCGTAGCTTCTCCCTACTTCTAGATGGGAATCTCCATAGATTTTAAGTTTGAGTGCCAACCCTTTTTGATGAAAATCGAGAGATTCTTTAGATCTACCTAACTTATTTAAGGTGCATCCTAGGTCATTGTAACTTCTCGCTATTCCTGGTTCATCATTCAATCTTAAGTACACCTCTAACGCTTCTCTATGGTAGTCTAAGGCTGTTTTCTCTTGTTCTTTGACCGTCTCTAACCAATTTCCAACGATGGATAAGAGCTCGCCCTTCACTTTGCTCTCTTGAGAGTTCCAAAACGGATTTTGTTTTAAAGTCTCGATTTGTAAAGCGACCTCTTCCCCTTTTTCCCATGTTTTAGGATTATGTGGGTCAAAAGAGTTACACCCTTCAAAAAGAAGGGTGAGGAGCTCACTAAAGGCCTCTTTAGCCCTCTCCTCTTTCTGACAAGCTACTTGAGTGAGGCGGTGCATCGTCAGATGGCTTTTTTGAGTAGACTCATTTATAAGTGATGAGTCTCTTAGGGCCATTAAAATCTTCCGTCTATTTTCTTCTAGATGGCCTATGTTTTGTCTCTCAAGCCAAACATTTAAGAGGAAAATGGGGATCCGGTCGGGGTTTAAATGGGCGCATAAGAGGAAAAATTGATGGGCCAAAGGATTTTTCTCTAAAAGGTAAGCAGCACTGATTTGGACAACTTGGGCTAGAGAGCGGGGGTATCTTTCAGATGCCTCCTCGAGAGGAAAGCCACTATCCACCCTTTTCGCATACTCCTCTGTCGAACAACTTGTTTCCCCCATGTAGTGGAAAGCGAGGTTGAGCAAAACAGCTGATCCTTGCAGGATTTTATGTAGCTCTTCGATCTCATCCCCAGGTAGTGGTTCTCCTAAGATTTTCTCTGATAAAAGAGAGGTCTCATCCAGAGAAAAGGGGCCCACTTCTAAAAAGGCTCTCTTGTTTTCATAGACATCGCGATAGCGGGTTGTTAAGAGAAGATAGCCTCCCCGTTCAGGCAAACTGAGAGGTTTTTCTACGTTATCAAAAATCAGGAGCCAGGGTTTCCCCTCCACCCCTTGCTCTAATCGTCTATAGAGGCGTTTCTGGATCTCTTCGGCACTCTCTTTTTCAATAGGGATTTTCAATTCTAAAGCAAGTTCTCGGAGATCTTGATCAAAGAGCTCTTTCGATTCGGTGTGGATCAACCAAACAACTGAAAACTGCTCTAAATGGTTGTTTGCAAATGCGATGGCCAATTCGCTTTTACCACTTCCTCCAGGCCCCTGTAGAACCTTGACAGGCGCCGGAGCTTTGGGATTCCAAATAGGAACTAGCATCTCATCCAGGTTTTTTAGGAGGAGCACTCTTCCGACGAAGTCGGGATGAGGAGCTTTGAGTTGAATATGTTGAACGGCAGGCTTTTCAAAAGCAGGGTCAATTTCTTGGAGCTGCTTTTGGGTTAAAGCAAAGAGCGTTAAAGAGGAGTTCCCTTGCCCTATAAACGAGGGCTTTTTATGAGCGACTCTTTGGAGAGCGTAGGGAAGTGGCTCTTTAAGCCCCCGGTCTAAAGCTCTCTTCTGTTTAGGACTGTTTGCTTTTCTAGGAAGAGCCTCTAGAGCGTCTCTTGCATAGAGGCTGAAATTTTCTTCAGGGTGTGAGGTGAGTGCCCTCAAGCGGAATATGACCTCTTTTTGTACGCTTTCTTCTGAATGCCAACTCTCATCTTGGAGAAAAATGTGTTCAAGGAAGCAAAAAGCCCCTTTTTTCACTTCAAAAACTGGGTGGGATAAGGCCAAAGTATGAAGTTGGTGGATGAGACCCAATGTAAACGGTTTTGTTTGAGTCCTTTCAGCTTGTTGCAAAAGAAACGTTTCCGCCTCAGGAAAATGCCCCACTTCCATAAGTAGTTTAACCAATCTCATCTCATCGTACCATCTATCAGAAGAGTCCTGGAATTTAGCAGCACCGGCAAAGGAATCAAAGGCTTCGAAGAGCTTAGCAGGATCTGGCTGGAGTCCAGCAGAGGCGAGGTGAGCTACCCCTTTGACAATACCGAGACCTCTTCGAATGAACTGACTCAATTTGGCTTCATTGTTTGGGATACGGACAAGAGCTTGTTTTGCGTAAGCAGCTTCCGCGGCAAGTGTAGAGATCTGACTGCGGCTTAAAACATCCAGAATTTCGTAGCAACGCTCATGGACATCAAGACGTTCCAATTCAATCACATTCGCATCACCCATCGTGTCAAGGATTTCACTGATCAGGCGGAGAGTTTGGTAACATTTAGAGCTCGTTTTGTCTTGCTTATGAAGATGGGCCATTTTTTCGAAAAGAATTTTTAAAGTAGCTACCAGATCATCGGGGTCTAAAGCTTCTATCGGAGCATATTGGAGAGTCAGATGAAGCGCCTTCAGGATATCGATGTTGAGAAGAGAACTATCTCTAATCTCATTGAGAAAAAGGGTGACTAAAGCGTGGGATAATTCATGATGTTCAGCTAAGGCAAGAGTTGCAATCTCTTCAACAATGGCTTTGTCTTTCAATCCCCTTTGTCCAAAGTTGTTGATCATCTCAAGGGCGAATTTCTTTGCTGAAGCATAAGCTGGATCATCAGGAGAAAGCTGTTTGAGAGCAGAGGCTATATGGAGAGCGCTTTTGAAAGGGAGCGCGTTTCCAAGTGGAATTAAGGGGGAAACAGGGAGAGAGGCTTCAGTGAAATAGCGCGTCTCTAATGGGACATCTTGAGCAGGTGTTGATGTGCATCCGCCCCCGCCAACAAGGCGTAAATCGAGAGTCACTTTAAATGCCCCTTCTTGTAGACGAGTTACGCGTACGCTGAAAAAACGGGCCCAATCCTGAGGAGTCAGATTTGAAAGATTTCTTAAACTTCCCAAATGAGGAAATGAGAGTTCAATAGCTTGACTGTAAGAGGGTGTATCGTCCTTAAAGCGAGTTAAGGCTGCTCTCAAATTAAAATCAGAATCGTGTTGTAATTGTAGCACCTCATCAGAGGCAGAGGAGAGTCTTCCAATATAGTTTCTAGTGTTGAAGAGAGGAATATATAAAGAGGCCTTAGATAAAATAGGATTCATGATAGGGTCCTATGGGTAATTGAATTAGGGAGAGGACTAAAGCTTCAGAAATAAAACAGATCATTAAAGCTTCAATATTTGGTTGATTAGAAAATCTTAAGGAAAAATTTGAAAACTGTAAAGAAATTTAATTAAACCTCTATGTTCTCTGGAATGCCAAAATTAACTTAAGAGACTGTTAACGAATTTGGTTTCAGTCGATTTTGGGGTTCTTTTGAGCTAAC
>CAYWDE010000164.1:0-4636 GCA_964456885.1 uncultured bacterium
TTTTTTGACAGGAGACGAGGGTAATGTGGGAGAAAATTTTTAATCAATATTTATAATAAAATTTTATTGAATATATATTAAAAACAGGAGGATTAATATTTATCGAATTGTTATAATATAAACAAGGTGAGGTGGGAATGTATAAAGAAATTGTTGAACGGTTACTTTCGTATCCTCAAAAAGGGGATATTCAAATTGATTTTGATACAAAGAAACAGGCTTTCCGCTTCTCTGTACCTATCTATTCTTCGAAGGCGGCTCTTCCTGAGAAAGTGAAAGAGTATGTTGGCGCACGGAAAAATGCCACTTTCAAGCCCCATATCACCTCTTATGAACTGAATGAAAATACTGTTTTATTGGTTCAAGAAGTTCCGTTTACTTTCGAATTTCAAGCCACTCTTCGAGGCGAAGTAGATCTTTTTTGGAAAATGTCGAGACATTGTCATAAGATGCTCGCAGAAATTGCTGTCGAAGAGGCCTATAAAGATGCTCTCTATCTTGACTCTGATTATTGAGAGTGACAATATGGGGGGATGAGATTTCGTGGATCTTTTGTTCCTCTCATCACCCCTTTTGACAAAAAGGGTCGTCTCGATAAAAAAACACTCGAAGCATTGATCGAATGGCACATCTCTCAAAAGACAGATGGGGTTATCTGTTGCGCAACAACAGGCGAAGGCCCCTCTCTAAGTGAAAAAGAGAGAAAGATCATTGCAGAGGTTTCGGTAGAGGCGGCTGCAGGGCGTATTCCGATCCTGATTTCGACAGGTGTGAGTGATACAAAGACCTCGATCCGATATACAGAAATCGCGCAAAAAATCGGTGCTGCTGGATCTCTTGTCGTCACTCCCTACTACAATAAGCCGTCTCAAAGGGGATGTATTTTACATTTCAAAGAGATTGCGAAAGTGGGCCTTCCTCTGATTGTATATCACAACCCCCCCAGGGCTGTTGTCCGCTTGAGTGTAGAAACGATCCTGGAACTCAGTCAAGTTCCCCATATCGTTGCGATTAAAGAATCGAGCCACGATTTGCCTCTGGTGGCTAAAATCTCTAAACATATCGATGTGTTTGCTGGGGATGATGACATCTCTGTCCCTATTTTAAAAGAAGGGGGCGTTGGGACTATCTCAGCTGTAGCTAATCTGATTCCTCACGGTTGGAAAAAAATGGTCTCTCTTTGTCTTGAGAAGAGATGGGATGAGGCAGAGGTGATGGCTGCCCGATACTTGCCGTTGATCCGCTCGATTTTCCTTGAAACCAATCCGCAGGGACCTAAATTTGCCCTCTCTTGGCTAGGTAGATGTGAATTGATGCTCCGTTTACCGATGATCCCTCCAACCTTAGCTACACAGCTCGCAATCAAAAGGGCGCTTTTCAGTTTAGCTTTGCCTCAATTCAGAAAAATCCAAACTGCCTCCGCGTAAATTTTTCCTTGACTCTGTGTAAAATTTTCTTAAAACTGCTGGCCAAAATTTTTTCTGGAGTTCAACTATGGCCAGTTCTATTAAAGATCAGCCTAAACCGGAGGCAAGCTCCTTCGAAGTTTTGCGGGTCCATCAGCAAAAAAAAAGTAAATTTTCCCCATCTGAGAGCCTACTTCATGTCAGCGCCCTTTTTGAAATTTTTGGAAGACGGTATGCGGAGAGCATCAGAGCTCAATTGAGATCAGAGGCTCAAGGTCTATTTGATCATGTTCGCCGTGTTTTCTTTGAGATCCAAAAGAGGTTGGAAAAGGGGGAGACAAGCTACATACCGTTAGATTGCCCAGAAACAACTAGGCTGATGGGAGGATGTTTTTCTGAAAACCGGAATAGGTATGAGATTTTTCGCGATTTAAAAAGGAGATCCTATGCAATTTGGTCATTCCCTCAAAAAATTCTTCAAGATTTTTCAAACCCAGAGCTAGAGACATTAAAGGAGATTGAATCGGTTAGAAAAAAGGCATTTGAAGATTTAGTCCGGTGTTTAAGAAGAGAAGAGAGGGAAGAGGAGAAAGGGGTAGTTTCTTGTTCGAGCCCTTTCTCACAACAAGTGGGGAGAGAGGTGAGTAAGCTCTATTTCAGCGGGGGCGCTCTAGTTTATAACCAACAGATTATCACTTTTTATGAACTGGTTGGGACCTGGAAGGGCTTTGATTCTTCGAATAGGGAGATGGGGGATCAATTATGGGACAAACTAGAAGCCACTTCTTGGATGGGAGATGATCCGAAGCCGGTCGCCCCTTTTGTTAAGTATAGAGAAGCTGGATACTCTTTTGAGAAATTTTTGATCGCCATTTCCATCGATGGTGTGGAAGCACATTTAGGATTCCGGTTTTCCCCCTTAGTGAGAGCCGCTCTAGAGGAGAAATTCAAAAATGAGCAGATCCGTTCCGATTTTTGTTATTTCACGGCCGATCTGCCCCGTTTTTATACATTCAATGCAGCTCAATTCGAACGGGCGTCAGGAGTTCTCATCCGCTCCTTCCAACTTTTCTATTTTATTAAAAATAATTGCGGAGCTAGAGAAGCAGACCCCCTTTTAACGAGCTTGATCTTTATGTCGCCCCGTTGGGACGAGACCTCTCTCGCCGGTTTTAGCAATCGGCGCTGGATTCAAGACCCCCCATTGTCTGGGGAGCGAGTGGAGGCGTTTCATACAGCTTGGGATGGGTTGAGAGCGGTCTTAAAAGCAATCCCCTCTTCTAAAGAAAAAGAGGAGGATCTTTTTAAAAACCCAGAGTGTTGGGATCTTTTATTCTTTCTTTGGGAGAACCCTCAACGAACTGCATTTATTGAATTGATCTGCGGGGTCTCCAAGCTACCCAATTTTTCTATGAATTTGAAATCGATTCTCCACTTTTGCAGAGAAAATGAGGGTGTTTTGAAAATTGAAATAGCCCGCTTTTTTGTAGAAATCTATGGCGATACCATTAAGGCTCTTGAAAAAAAGGGAAAAAGGGTCCTGAAGACAGAAGCGATATTTTTTGACCCTCCTCTTAGAATCGCGCCCAATCTCTGCAATTTATTGGGAAGATCTCCAGAAAACACAGAGGAGTTTCTCCGTTTAATGAAGGGATACAGCTTCACTGAAGAAGAGAGGAGTGAAGCTAAATATTGCGCGCAGCTTAGGCAATTTATTTTGTCTCCAAGCCCTTTGATCTTTGATCTATTTGAGGGGGCCAAAGCAATTAAAATTGAGATTACCGAACATCTTTTCTGGGATGCTTTAGCTCGATCCAAAGAGTTATTAAAACCGGAACAATTTGCTCCCGAAGTAGCCACTTTGAATGCCCTAAAACTAGCCCAAGAACATACGACGAATATTCAAAAATTTTACCAGTTTCCGAATGAACAGATCTTCGCTATTTATATCGAGGTTTTTCGGCTGATTATGGGAAATAAAGAGGGGCATATTTGGAGAATCTCTCAATTGATTCATGAACTTGTCTCTTTTTGTCCCGCTCTTCGACGAGACGATATTTACTTCCTCTTTCGCTATCATCCAGAAGTTCTTCCCGGCGAAGTGAATGATTTAAAAAGGATGAGGGATGATTGGGCAAAAAATGAGGAACAGCTCAGGAAATTCATCGTCGATCGGCCCGTTTATTCAAGAATTCTGGAGGAAGTTCAAAAGTTAGCGGCTCTTCTTTCCAGTGTTTGCGATGATGAGCAGATCGAAACCCGTTTTAGGATATCGTGTATTAACTCGCTCCTTTCCGCCTTTGTCCCTCCCGTACAACCTCTCACCGACTATTTCCGGATTACAAATCTAACGGCAGAAGGGATCCGCTGGGGAGATCCAACTTGGCGCACCCACTTAGGACAGCTCAAGTTTATTTTAAAGCAGGCGAGTATCGGAATCTACATCAACTGGAGTATTATCAGAGATCAGCCTCTCCTTTTTCTCTCTTTTTTCAATATTCAGAAAAGGGAAGCTTTTTCCTCTTTCCTACCGATTCGGGTATCAGCTGCAGAGGTTTCTACAGAAGAGAAGAGAGAACCGTTTTACGGCCTCCTTAAAACGCTTAGCCAATACCTGCTAAGAGAGGAGACCGATGCAGATATGGAGGAAGATGCTCCTGAAACCCCCGAATCGTGGATCCCCTGTTTTACCGGGTTAAAAGAGGATTTGAGAGAGTATGAACCTCTAGTCGAAAAAGGGGTTTTAAAAAGAGAAGAGATCGCTGAAATGTGGGATTTTTTCAAAAGGGTCAAACTCTCCTATCGGAACATTTTCCTTTCCAGTGTCGCAAATCGGCGCCTTCCCGATTTTGTTTCCTACCACCCCAAAGCAATCGCTGCTTTAGGGCATATCTTCCCTTTCCACCCAAGAGGCTCCCTGCTTCCTGAACCTATTTTTCGGCTAAGAAGTGATCCCGGATACTATACTCCAGATGCATCTGAAGAGCAGGCAGCCAATTTCCGCCCTCTATTTAGCAATAGGACAGAGCGGTCAGAACCTTTACAGCTCGTTCTCAGACTACCAGGGGCAGAATATCCGATTGAGTATCAAGTGCAAACAGAAGAACAATTAACGGGTCCATTAGAAGAGCGGAAAGTTCGGAATGAGGTCGCCCCTTCAGTAGATCTCGTTCAAGGCCGTTATGTAACTTTGAGGATCCCAGGGGTGAGTATTCCCCTCCGCTATCCTC
>CAYWDE010000165.1:0-4586 GCA_964456885.1 uncultured bacterium
AGGCTTATGATTGGCAGATTGGATTGAGGACCTTGCGAAGATCCCCAACCGCTCAAATCACAGTCGTTGTAGAAAAATAGGCGGAAGGAGTAAAACCTCTCTGTTTTCATTAACAAGGAGTGTTTTATGACGAGTCCGGTAGAACTCTATTTTGTAGACAAACGAGTTTATCCACATAAATCTCTTCAAAGAGAATATTTTGCGAACCGGGAACTGGCTGAACGGGTCGCGGATTTCTACAGTAGATACCAAGAGATCGTTCCTATGGGGATCGACATTGTAACTATAGACAAAGTGGTAGAGGAGGTTGTTTACCCTGAATCTGGAGTCAGATTAAAGAAAACAGGTCCTTCTGGGGCTCTCTATCCGGTTTGCATTAAATTCGACATTGTAGAGCGCGCCAATGATATAAGAAATCTCGCGGGCTTTGTCAGTGCACAAATAAAAGAGGCTCCGCCTATACAGTGGTCGTAGCGTATTTCTCGTTCTTCTGCAGAGCTGCGCTATCGACCGCAAGGCCCATCGCGTGCATCCCGTTGTCCACGTAGAGGACTGTTCCCGTAATTGCAGAGGCGAGAGGGGAGAGGAGGAAGAGGGCGGCAGATCCGACCTCTTCTGCTTCGAGGTCTTTCGACAGGGGAGCGTTCGCTTTCGCATAAGCGATCATATCATCGATCATCCCGATCGCTTTTGCAGCTCTACTTCTGAGAGCGCCCGCAGAGATCGTATTGACTCTGACATTCCACTTACGTCCCGCTTCCCAAGCGAGGGTGCGAGTGTCGCTCTCCAGAGCCGCTTTCGCAGAACTCATCCCGCCGCCATAGCCAGGGACAACCCTTTCAGAAGCGATATAGGTGAGGGAGAGGACAGATCCCCCCTCTTTCATAATAGGGCCAAAGTGGGCGAGGAGGCTGATGAAAGAGTAGGCGGAAGAGCTCATTGCAGCTAAGTAACCTTTGCGGGAAGTGTCTAGGAGATTTTTAGTCACTTCAGGGGCGTTGGCTAAACTATGGACTAAAATATCGATTTGACCGAAGTCGGCTTCGACTTGCTTAGCCACTTCAGAGACTGTATAGCCTGAAAGTTCCGCATAACGTTTGTTTTCACGAACCTCTTGAGGGACATCTTCCATTTTGTCGAAGACCGCATCGATCGGGTAGAGTTTTGAATATTCGAGCATTTTCCCATTACTCAGCTTTCTAGACTCATCGAATTTCCCGTTGGCCCAAGAAGTTTTAAAAATTTTGACAATCGGAGCCCAGGTTCCAATTAAGATTTCGGCACCCGCCTCAGCGAGGGACTTTGCAATCGCCCAGCCAAATCCTTGGTCGTCGCCAATACCCACTATCAAAGCTTTTTTTCCTCTTAAGTCCATTTGCTGCATAAGGTCTCCTTTGCCGGAAAGGATAGCAGAACTATAGCTAAACAGAAAGAAAAAATAGGGTTTTCATAATTTTTACTTGATACAGAGATTAAAAACTTTTATATGTCATTAGAGACTGACCACAAATCCAGGCTTCGTCACTTTTGGGGATTATTTTGGCCGATTTTTAATTTTTTCGGCGGGGGTCATATACAGAAATTGATATTACCCCCGCCGAAAAAATCAAAAAGTCGGCTCAAAAGAACCCCAAAAGCGACAGAAGCTGGGTTCGTGGTCAGTCTCTTAAAGATGGTTCTAAAAAGGGGTTGTATGCGCGTTATTGCTATTGTCAATCAAAAAGGGGGCTCCGGAAAAACAACGACAGCCGTGAATTTGGCTGCTGCGTTGGCCGAGGCCAATAAAAAAGTTTTATTGATTGACTTAGACCCACAAGCCTCTGCATCGATGTGGTACGGATTCAAAGATAAAGGGAAAGGTCTTTTTGATGTCCTCACAGATGATGAAAAACTGGAAAATGTGGTCGAAAAAACCAATATCAACGATCTCCACATCATCGCTTCTTCAGTTCTCCTCTCCGGAGTTGAAAAAGCCCTAGCGAATGAAGTGGCCTCTGAAAGCATCCTCAAAAATAAATTAGCGATGATCCAAGATGGGAGATGGGATTATGTATTGATCGATTGCCCTCCGACACTCGGGATCCTCTCCCTCAATGATTTAACGGTTGCGAAAGAGGTCCTCGTCCCCGTGGAAGCCCACGTGATGGCGCTCCATGGACTAGTGCAGCTCCTTAAAACGATCAATTTGGTTAAGCAGAGATTGAACCCAACCCTCGAGATCGCTGGCATTCTAGCCTGCAGAGTCGATTACCGGACAAAGCACTCATCTGAAGTCTTAAATCAGCTCAGAAGCCGGTTTGAAGGGAAGGTTTGTAAGTCGGTGATTCGGGAAAATATCCGTCTAGCAGAAGCTCCTCTCCATCTAAAGCCCATTACGACCTATGATACCAACTGTAACGGGTCGAATGATTACCGGATGCTTGCGAAAGAGCTGTTAGAGCAGAAAGAGCCGCCGGCTAATGCTACTTCTTCTTCAGTTCCTTCTTGAGAAGGCGCCTACGCCAACCTTCAGCTGTTAAAACTCTCTCTGGAGAAGGGGCTGACAAGGATTTTTTTTCCTTGGTTTCCACCTTTTTCTTTTTCTTGAAAAATACCATGCCGGTAGAATAACTATAACCACATGTATTGTCAAGATTGTAAAAATAACGTTTATTCTTAGTTCAATTAATAACTTCTGTTCGGTAAAGTTCTATAATTGAGCTAATCATAAAAGTCCTTTCTCCAATTTTTTTGGAGATCTCTGACCATCCGCTCGGAATGGGGCTCCCCGTTGTGAATTGATCGAGCATCGTTAGAGTATTACCTGCAGCTATATATACTTCTCTTGCTCCAAAGGCGACCACTCCTGCAAGTACAAGGGTGAAAAATTTAGGGAGAATCCCAAATAAGAGAAGGGCTCCAAGGGTCGACACAACTGATGCGACTCTGGCCACATGTAAAAGCTCTATTTTCTTTTTATAATAAGCAAAAAGAGTGTCAACCGAAACAGGTTGTATAGGATTTGGTTGCGCTGTCATAACTTCACCTCATTAACCGATGTGAGGATAAATCAGTTTTAAAATAGGACCCATTAGGAACGTATTTTTTCCTAACTGCTCCACAAAAGCGTTATCACTTGCTGATGTGAGTAGGTTAAGGGCTGGATTTTTGAATATCTGCTGCCAGTTTCCGGCTACCTTATAAAATTCAGAGAAAACCCCAATTGAAACCCCTGCTTTAAAAAAGACTAAAGCTGTTGGGTTCAATGCAAAAAGATAAGCGCATGCGATTGATGCGACCACACATGCAATTTTGGTTACTTCTAAAACATTGGATTGAAAATTCTGTTCGCCCTTAAAGAGATCAAGAGCCGAATTCCCCATGTCAGAAAGTGATTCTAAAATACTAGCCATATACCCCTCATCCGTTTTTTGACGAGCAGTGTAAGAAACAGCTAGAAAAAAGGCAATGGCATTTTTTAAGAAATTTTAAAGATGGATAGGGAGGCTTTTGATACAATCGAGCGGGTAAAGTGTACCCGCTTGTGTTATTAGAAGATAATTAGGAGCGAATCTGCCGCATTTTGTGTTCAGAGAGCATAACCCTCGCTACAGGACCCATTAGGAATGTATTTTTTTCTAATTGTACAACCGCTGCTTTATCGCTAGCCCGAACTTTCCCCTCAAGTACAGCGTCTTCAAGCACTTCGAGCATGTTTTGAGACGTATAGTAAATCTCTCGCGCTACGAAACCGACTGCCGCTGTGAGGAGAAGAGTGAATGTGTTAGGGAAAAATCCAAACAGAAAAACAGCAGTTGCAACCGTAGTAACTATTGCAGCTAACTTAACTACTTGTAGAAGTTGTTTAGCCTGCTCTCGTTCGCGAAGTTCTTCGGGTTTAAGATTTGCATCGCGGACATCGGTTGCTATAGAGCGGAACAGATTTGTTATAAAGGCCATAAAAACTCCTTAAAATGAGTGAATTGGCCTAGAATTCTAACTCGCCTATTAAAAAAAAGGCAATGTTTAACTGATGTGGGAGTAGATAGTGTTTGAAAGGGGACCTATCACAAAAGTATTTTGTCCCAATTGGTTAATGAAATATTTATTGTCGCTATCTGCCAATCTCTTCATCCAGGCTCTTTCAAATATTTCTGACCAATTAGTGGCCACTTTATACCCTTCGGTGAGGGCTAATATAGCGACCCCAGTTTTAAAAAAACTTAGAGCTGTTGGATTGAGGAGAAAGAAATAGGCGCAAGCGAGAGATGCGATGACGGAAGCTACTTTAAGGATTCCGAAAACTTGTTCTTGGGTGCTTTGTTTCCCATCAATGTTTCCTCCATCCCGAAACCAACGGATCGTGAAGCTCCCCATATCGGAAAATGTCTCTGAAAGATTGCCTATAATGTCTTTTCCCATATGTCCTCTCTTATTTTTTGTCCAAGGAGTGTAAAAAAGGTCCCGGAAAAATGCAATCATAAGGTTTAATGTCTTTTAAAGGTGATCAATGGGAAAAATGAGAGTTCTTTATTTGGGTGATTTACATACAGAATGCACGCATGAAACGGGTGCAAAGATTGAAACCGATGCCCCTAAAGACAATA
>CAYWDE010000166.1:0-4561 GCA_964456885.1 uncultured bacterium
CAGGGATGTTTAGACTTAGTCAAATAGTTAGGTATTGTGCTTTCTTTGAGAAGCGGAGCCAATTTTGAGTTGCGAACGGTATTTCGAGATGGTCCTTCGGGCCACTCGAAATCCCTTTATTTTTAACTCTTTGGCGAGCTCATCGTCAGTCAGTGGCTTCTCTTTATCTTCATCTTGAATCAACTTTTCTAGGAGCTGTCTCGCATTTTCGGCTGCAGGGTCGGCCGAAATCAGGGAACGCAACGGGATGATCCCTCTTGGAGTAGAGATGTATTTCCCCGAAAGGGCTCTAGAGAGGGTCGACTCATGGATCTCTAATTTTTCAGCTAGTTCTTTGATGGTTAATTGAGCCAAAGGCCCATTTTGATCGAGGAAGGACGATTGCTTCCGAATCAGGATACGCCCTAAATCTTTTAACATTTTCCTTCTCCGACTCAAAGAGCGGGAGATCCATTTAGCCTGTGTCTTAAAGGTGCGGAGAGCCTCTTTTTCCTCTGTCGATTCCGTTTCTATATCGAGGTATTGAGTTTGGATGTGGAATTTTGGCAATTCATCTTCGATGAGCTCAAGTGTCCATCCCCCTTCAATTTTATGAAGACGTAGGTCGGGGCAGATCGGTGTGGTCGGTTCTTGTGTGTAGATGTGAGCAGGACGCATAGAGAGGCGGCTCAAATCGGTTAGAGCCCCTGTAAGATCTGACTGTTTCAGTTTCTTTTTGATCGCTCCGTAACGTCCGTGCAAAAGATCTTCGAAGCAGTTTTGGACTAGATTAAAGGCGAACGTTTTCTCTTTCCCTTTTGCTTGGAGTTGAAGAAGGAGCGACTCTTGGAGATTCCGTGCAAAGATCCCTGGAGGATTAAATGTCTGTAGAATTTTCAAAACCCCCTCTACTGGTCTATTGAAGAGGCTTGAAATACTCTCTAAGGAGCAGGTGATAAAGCCCCGTTCATCTAAATGGAGGAGGAACTCTTCTGCAATCATCCTCTCTTCTTCATTTAAAAAATTTTCACGAATCTGGCTTCTTAAGTGTTCATCAAGAGTAATAGGCGCTGGGATCTCCCCTTCAAATCTCCTTTTTGTATAAAAGCTGTCGAGTTCTAAGAGGGGGTTTTTCTCAATTTCGCTCAGGAGCCATTGAGCGAGATCGAGTTGCGGCATTTGGAGCACCTCTAATGCTTGGCGCAAAGCAAATGTCATGATTTGGCGCCGCTCTGGAGTAAGCTTTAAAAAGAGGCGTGGGTCCATCCCTTGCCCATAACATACCCCCTATTGGGATGCAACCCCAGGGCCTTTTTACAAATAAGGGCGTTGATTCTGTTTTTGCCAAACCGTTAATATAGATATATTTTAGGAGTTCTATGGGGCAGAGTGCCGGTGTTTTTTGCCATAATGGATTAGGTGATGGGGTCAATAGCCTAGTCCTTTCCAACAATTTGCAGTTGAATGGTTGGAAAGTCGATATGTATCAAAATGTGATGGGGTCGATGCAGAACTGGTTCCCCCATCTCAATGTGCAACCTTATCCAGCTCTCGAAGAACTGCCCCGCATCCTCAACTCTTACGACTGGTTTTTCGTTGTTAAAAACGATACTGACCCTTTTGTTCTCCGATTGATTCAGGAGGGGAAAAGGCGTTTTCCTGAGCGTCTCAAAGTGATCTCTCTTTACCCATCAAAGAGGATCGTCAATGAGCCCTATTACAACGATTGCCTCACCGATCCGAGCCTTCCCATCGCTGAGAATCTCCGCCTTTTCTGTGAAAGGATCTTACGCCTTCCCAAAATCTCTAAAAGCAACGGATTTATCCCCCCGACAGGGCTTACCCCTAGAAAATTCCCTAAACGGGTTGTGATCCATCCAACTAGCGCAAGAGAGACTCGGAACTGGCCGAAAGAAAAATTTCTCGAGTTTGCTAAATACCTTAAACAAGATGGTTTTGAAGTTGTCTTAATTCCTGGAACCAAAGAGGGTTGGGAAGGATTGGGCTTTGAAATCGCCCTTTTCCCTACATTGGATCTATTAGCTCGATATCTCTATGAATCGGGGTTTTTGATTGGGAACGACTCTGGCCTAGGGCATCTCGCTTCAGCCCTTGGGATCCCTACACTTACCCTTTGCCGGAGAAAGGCTTGGGCCAATATGTGGGCCCCCAGTTTCCATAAAGGTCTCGTCGTAACCCCCAGTTCTTGGATACCCAATATCCGGGGGTTGCGATTGAGAGATCGCTATTGGAAAAGCTTCATTTCTGTCGGAAAGGCGAGGCGTGCTTTCGAGCGATTGGTTCAGTTGAATCAATCCTCTTAGAAGCTGTCCTAAACCAGATGTGAGTCGCTTTTGGGGTTCAAAAGAACCTCAAAAGCGACGACACATGGTTTTAGGGCAGCTTCTTAACCACCCATTCCAAGTCCAAAATGGCCGCCGCCTAGCGCGAGGATCATAAATAGGCCGCCCATCACTGCGAGTTCTTTCATGAAAAAAAGCTTTTCCATATTCCGATCGCTCCCCTCTTTAGCCCAGAAGTTGTGGAGGTATAGGGTCGATGCAGCTGTAACCACTAAAAGGACAAACGCGCCAAGGTGTGCATGCCATCCCAGCAAAAGAGAGAGGGCTCCTGCAATCTTAAGGCCCACAGACACAGGGACAACGATATTCATCTGAGGAACGTTTTTCGCTTTCATATAAGAAAGGGTAACATTCCAATGTTTAATCTTTTCATAAGCAGCCCATAGGAAAACGCCGCCGATCAGCACTCTACCGATCAAAGAAAATATATCTCTCAAAAATTCCATAACATCCTCTGATAATTGTTCTAATTCCCCTATTAGAGGATTAAGAAATTTTTGAATAGAGGATCTTCTAGGCAAATCTGCTATACTCTTTACTATGTATGACTTAATTGTGATTGGAGGCGGAGCTGCCGGCGTTTTTGCAGCCATTCAAGCCAAGGCGACCGATAGAAATGCAAAAGTGGCCCTTTTGGAAAAAAGCGCTGTGCTCCTTGCTAAGGTGAGGGTTTCTGGGGGCGGACGGTGCAACGTCACCCACTCCTGTTTTGATCCTGCTCTCCTCATTCAGAACTATCCTCGGGGTGGACAAGAGCTCCGAGGCCCTTTTCACACTTTCCAACCCCGTGACACCATCCAATGGTTCGAATCTCGAGGCGTTTCTCTCAAAGCGGAACCCGATGAGAGGATTTTCCCCATCACAGATAGTTCCCAAACAATCATCGACTGTCTCCTGAACGAAGCGAAAGAGTTAGTGGTTGAGATCCTGATGAGACAAAGGATTGAGAAGATATCCAAAATTCCAGAAGGATTTGAGGTGGGCCCCTATCTTTCCCGCAAACTCCTCTTAGCGACAGGGAGCTCTTCCGACGGGCATACTTGGGCAGCCGCCCTTGGTCATACAATCCAAAAGCCGGTCCCATCTCTCTTCACCTTCAATATCCCCACCTCCCCTCTGAAAGAGTTGAGTGGGATCTCTGTCCCCTCCGTTGAATTAAACATTGTGGATACCCCCCTCAAACAACGAGGACCCCTTCTGATCACCCATTTTGGCTTTAGTGGACCCGCTGCTCTCAAACTCTCCGCTTGGGGCGCCCGCGTTCTCCATGAAAAAGAGTATCGGACTCCGCTCTCTGTAAATTGGCTGCCCGATCTAAAAATGGCCCAAATTCTTGAAACGTTTCTTCAACTCAAAAAAGGGAATCCCGAAAAAACCCTCCTTTCAGAAAATCCGTTTAAGTTCCCAAAAAACCTATGGAAAACACTTTTAAACGACGAAAAGCGGCTCAACGATTTTTCCCTGAAAGATCTCCAAACTCTCGCTCAAAAACTCAACAGCGATATCTATCAGGTGGAAGGGAAGACGACTCATAAAGAAGAATTTGTAACCTGCGGCGGAGTGACTCTCAAAGAAGTTCAGTTTAAGACAATGGAAAGTAAAATCTGTCCCGGACTCTATTTTGCAGGGGAGATTCTAGACATTGATGGGGTCACAGGCGGCTTTAATTTTCAATCCGCCTGGACAACTGGCTTTATTGCTGGCTCTTCAGCTATGAGATCTCTTTCTTAGGAAAAGGCGCTAGTAAAGGAATTTAAGTAACTAAGACCTTTTCCAATCCAACCTTTGTTTTGTGTTGTTGAGATAGGAGCTTGGTAATCGTCTAGGTCTTCTAATGAGTCCCTCTCATTGGAATTTAAGGAGACTACAGTTTCATCCTCTACATCATAGGCATCTAAGTCTGGTAATCTCGGAGTGGTATCTTTCGGGATGAACGAGCCTTTAGATTCACAATCTTTTAAATAGTGTTCCGATCTCACTCTCTCAGAAAAGGCTTGTTTTGCCCAGTTATTATAGGCTAATAAGAATGTGCCTTTATCCTTTTTTATCAATTTGGCCACCCGATCTAGAATCTCAGGTAGATGTTCGAAGCTTACTTCAGCGGAGCTCGATTGTGCTAACTGATTTGCAATACAGAATAATTGATTCCTATCAGGCTCAGACAAATTGTTGTACTTTGTTAATTTTGGGTCGTTTTTGGATGTTTCGAGCATGTTGAA
>CAYWDE010000167.1:0-4497 GCA_964456885.1 uncultured bacterium
GTAAAGAGCGATAAAGGCTGCTACAAGAGCAACTAGAGCAATTACCATTCGTTGAGACCATGAAGAGGGGTTATAATTCCAAGGACGGGGAGCGTCAGAAGGTAGTTTATGTTCCATACCTTCCGTTTAGCGGATAGGGGATTAGAATTTCAAGGGTTTTTGCAGTTTGCGGCGGTAGTAAAGGGAGGATCCAAGAGCGGCGAGGATAAAACCTGTCCAGACTACAATATTAGGGACAGTGAGGTGCGGTTGAGCTGGCTGCGGCATTCTGCCCCATCTTTCACCTGGAGGGGAGAAGAGGAAGCTGACGCCCCCTTTGAGATTTGCTTCGGGAACAAACCCGAATTGTCTACTGTCTGCACTCATCGCATGGTTATCGCCAAGGGCCATGTACATTTTTTCAGGGACTCTAATTCCATTTTTCTGAATCTCCTCAATAGTTGGAGGCCCCGCATCGGCAAAAGGGGTATAGGGATTCATTGAGGTGCCCAATTTTTGTTTTTGGAGTTCCCTTTTATGGAAATTCTCTAGAGCTAGATCCCCTTTTTCAATTATAGGGGCTCCCAAAAGATAGAGCTCTTCATTTCTAAAATAGGCATAGCGAGAGGGGATCGCCCTTTGCTGCTTAGCGATCGGCATATACTGATTGATGAATTCAATACCTAAGTTATAAAGCTTGTAGATCGTTTCAGGATCTTGGGCATAGAGGGGATGCTCAGGAGGAAGCTCTTGTGTCACCCCATTGGTGAAAATGCCGAAGATAGGGATCGGGGGGAAGGGGAGTTTATAGGCCTTCCCATCTTGGATCTCATAAGTCCCATCGGGCACTCCAGGGAGTTTAGGTAGATACATCGCTAGATCTTTCGGATTCCAGCCTAGGCGCCAAGCGACTCCGTTTTTTACAGAGAATCTGCATGTGGTCATATGTTTTGAGATCGCTTCTAGATGGTGCTTTTGAAGCGCAATTAAAGAAGTGCTCACATTGAGTTCTGGGCGAAGCCGGTTATATTCGTCCCGAAGCAGCTGTGCGCCCTGCAGTGTTGGGTGATGCGACAATTCTAGATAGAGGAGACCCTCTTCTAAATCAGCATGAGGGTAGAGTTTTTCTACGTCGGCCTTATTTAAGAGGCGCGACATCGCAAAATGTTTAATCCCCCAAAGATCGCTGTATTGAGCAACAAGCGGTCTATTGGCTTGGGGAAGCATTTCTCCATTGATCTTCCCAAGGGGGCTTAATGTGAGTTTAGCAACAGGTACATTCATCTGATGAAAAACGGCAGGGTTAAATAACCCATTTTTACTCCCGTTTGGCGTTTCCACTTTCCCATCAAAGCGGATCATCGGAATGTGTTCGATCTGATTGACCTCATCTAGATCTGTTAAAAGATTTCCCTCTCTATCTACCCCATAGACCTGCCCACCATAAAAATAGAGGGTATCTCCCGGCTTTCCAATCAGCCGTTTGACGAACTGTTTTTTTCCAGGGAAGAGGTAAAAATAGACCGTATCTGAATCGGAGATATCCATATTCGCGCCGTTAAATACGATGATCGATCCCCGTTTAACGAGATCTGGGTCAAAGTAAAAATGGGACTCTTGTAAAGGGACATTGATTCCGTAATCAGTTTTAGAGACGATGAGGTAATCCTCTTCTTTCAAAGTGGGGCGCATCGAGCCGGTGGGAATTGTATAGAGTTCAAACCACATAGTCCGGATAAGGACGGCGATCAAAAGGGCAAAAAGGATCCCCCCTATAAAATCTCTCACCTTATCGAAGGCAGTTTTGGGAAGAAAGCGGAGTGATGCTTGTTCAAGCTCTTCGGCCATTTTTTTTGCTTCGACAGAATCTTTTCTGACGATTGCAGATTGGAGGGCTGTTAGGTAATTCTGGATCGATTCTTTAGTATAGGTATCTAGATTCTTCTCTTTTCGGGAGTAGTAGCGATAAATTTGACGGAAGGTTCGTTTCGATTTTCTTAAGGAAAAATAAGATCCAATCATGAATCGATTCTAGAACATTTTCTTTTCTTAAAGCAAGGGGGAAAATCGTTGTGGAAAATTTGTTTATAACTTCCGTAAGAGTTTGAAGAAGAAGTTTTTAAGAGATTCCTTGATTTATACTTAAGTGACTTTATTTGAGGGACTTACTCTGTTTCTGTTAAGTCTTTTTTGGAATCGGCTGAAAAAATGTTCACAAGTGTAAAGTTTTTATGAAAGAATTCTCCTCATTTTATGTAGAAAGATAAATAGTTTTAGGGTGGGGGCTTTTAAAATACCAAGAGATCTGTAGGCTGATTTCACTTATTGAAGCTGTTTTGTGCTGCCCAGGAAAAGGGTTTTGCCGTTTCTGTGTACGATTCGCTATGTCCTACTGGGACGAGGAGCCAAGTGTAACAGTGTTCAGGTTCGAGAGTTTGATTGAGCTCTTCTAGATCGATTTCAACCGTTTTCCATTCCCCATCCCCATCGAGAAGGGTGTGGGCAATAGGGAGGATCTGTTTCTGGCGGGTAGTCACGTCGATTGCGTACAGCTCAAATTGTTGATAGTATTTAGGACTTTTTAAATTGAGCTTCAAGCTCTTTTCAGTTTTTATAGGAAGACCTACGAATTCGGGAACACGTCTCGGGATTGTTTTATGCACTACAGGCAGATTTCTACCCCAATCGATGGTCCTTAAGGCGGCTGTTGCATGGGAGGTTTCAACCTGAATCCAAAAGGGGAGTGGGCACTGTTTCTGTTGGTCGAAGTAGAGGCATACCTGTTGCCCTGAAAGTTCAGTCCCATCTTCTGGCCAAATGGTTTGATAGACATCGAAATCGGCATTTTGAATTTTTTTCCCTTCACAAACAAGGGGAGGGGTCCATATTTTTCTAAAGTCGGGCTCGCCAGTTATAGGAGGGGGGCCAATTTTTCTCCGATTTTCTAAAGGGACGCTTCTCATAGGGAGGTGGAGAAGTGTGGCAAAGAGGTTCTCTTTCGGCGAAAGCTGAAGCCAAGCTGAGCGGGAAAAAGAGTAGCATTCGATCAATTGGCCGCTTTGCAGATCGATCTCCATCATCGACCAAGAGGTATGGCCTGGGGCCTTTTTTTTCACCCATTCGGCCCAAGAGGCGGGACGATTTTTCAAATTCTGTAGAGGTGCGCTAATCTCTTCTAAAAGGACTGTTTGAGGGGATATAGAGCGGATAGCCAAGAGGGTGACCATCTTGTTGGCTTCTGTGACTACATAATCCCCCACTTTCCCTTTTTCAACCCGCTCTTTCAGCCGAAATTCGGTTCCAAAGAACGACACAATAAATAAAATAAAGGAGCAAGCGGTAATTTTCATATTTCTCATTATATTCGGGGGGCTTTTTAGAAACAATTGCCAAAGGGAGGGATTTAAGTTATAGGTAAAAAAAATCGAGGAGTTTCTCTATGCGCCTTAAGCACCCTTTCTTTGTCACATTCTCTTTCTTTCTGATCCTTTGGGCTTTAACAGGCCATAGTGCCAGCCAGTCGGCTGAAATCCAAAAAATTGATGGGGAGATTCAGCAGCTCCAAGATATGAAGCGGGGGTATGAAGCGAGAGCTTTAAAGCATGAAAATATGGCCGAGTATCTCCAATTTGATCAACAAGCTGTCTTAGAGACCCGTAGGCACCTGCAGATAGCGGAAGAGAATCGGCATAAGGCGGCTCTAGTACAGGAACAGATCGATCGATTGCAGATTAAAAAGCAGAAGCTAGAGAAGTAGTTCTATCAGCTTATAGGCAATTTTTGAACCCCCTCGATTTTTAATCTCTTTAGGCGAGATGTGTGTCCGTTCAAGATCTCGATGCGGGATTTCGCTATTTTAAAGGTTTTAGTATAGGTTCTGAGCAGCGTAGAGAGTGACTTTGACTTGGAGAGTTATTGAGATGAGATTTTCCTGTTGGAGTTCCATATCATGAAGGCAATAGCGATAATTCCGATGATTAAAGCGGGTATTGTAAATGCGTAAAGAAATTTAATCGCAATCGCTACGACAGCGGCAAAAATACCCAAGATAATTCCTATCAAAAGAAAGGTCGATTCAATATAGATTCCAGCTGTGAAAATAGTCAGTGCAAGAAGAACGAGAGCTACAAGACTTGCAGCTGATCGATTTAAAAGTCCCATTTGCACATAGACTTCGATCAATACAATAGCAAAAAAGAGGGCGATCCAATGAAGAGCTTCATGCCAAAGGGTGATCGCACTCAGACTCTCTTTTGTGCGCCTCTCATACCAACTAAGCCAAAGGGCCATCCCTGCGTAAAGAGGGATTGTCCATTTCCAATATTCCCATCCTCCAGACAATTCGAGGTCGGTCACAATAATCCCTACAAACGCTAAAAGGAGCATTGCGACAGCAACGGCGAGGCGAGCCCACCAAGGATGTTTCGGCTGCATCTAAAAACTTCCTATAATGCCTATGATTCCAATCGCGATCAGGTAGATAGCGACAACGATATTGAGAAGCTCAGGGAAAATTAA
>CAYWDE010000168.1:0-4478 GCA_964456885.1 uncultured bacterium
GAACAAGAGATGGCAGAACGGCTTCCCTATCCGATCCTCTCATCTCTACCGAATATTTACCTATTTGTGATCGAAACTTTCCGTAAAGACTTTCTCCCTATTGCCCCTAATCTCTCTGCTTTCGGGAAAGAAAATATCGAGCTTACCCACTCTTTTGCAAATGCAAATTCGACCCATCTCTCCTGGTTTTCTATTTTTCATGCCGACTTTCCCCTCTATTGGACCTCTATGAGAGATGCGTGGACCCAAGGGAGTCTTCCTCTACAAATCTTGAAAAAGCTCGGCTACAAAATTTCTGTCTTCTCTTCCGCCGATTTAAAGTTCTTCCAAATGGACAAGCTCTTGTTTGGATTGAATCGGCAATTAGCAGATCAGATTGAAGAATACAGCATCGATCGGATGTTGCAGCCATTTGAAAGAGATGCACTGGCGATGGAAAATTTAAGGCAAAATCTAGCCAAAAAGGGAAACGTCTACCTCATTTTTTTAGATTCAACCCACTCTGAATACAGCTTTCCTCTCGATACACCCTTAAAATATAAGCCTATTTCGAAAGAGATAGATTATCTAACAATCCATGCAAAAAGCCCTGAGTTAGAACTGATTAAAAATCGGTACCGGAATGCGATCGACTATATCGATCAATTGATGGGGAATTTCTTTGATACTCTAAAAGAGGAAAATCTCTACGACGATGCGATCATTGCCATCACAGGAGATCATGGAGAGGAGTTTTATGAAGAGGGGGCTCTCTTCCACGGCACCCACTTAAACGATTATCAGACAGCCGTTCCCCTACTCTTTAAATTCCCCTCTAAAGAGTGGGTTCCTCAAACTGATGAGGCGACCCATATCGATCTTTTTCCTTCTATTTTACACTACCTCACTAAACAGAGCGAATTCAGGTCACTTTTTGATGGGAAATCGATCTTCGGCCTTGACCGTCACCCTTTCCGGATGGCTGTCTTCCAAAATGGGCCAGATACCCCTTCTGAATTTCTCATTGAAAACAGAGATTTAAAGCTCCGCGCCCAATTAACAAGCCCCTCTAATTTAAACATCCTTGAATTGCAAGGATCTCTCCAACCTGATATATTCTCCCCCCTTTCAAAATAATCCATAAAAGGAAGAGATTATGGTTGCCGCTCCTTCAGGAGTTACCCAAACTATTTGCCAAGCTATTTTAGAAACCCCTATCCGGATCTATGATTGGACCGCCCGAAAAGTGAAAGAGCTTGCAGAAGCGGTTTTTGGATATATTGTACGGATTGTCACCTTTCAAATGGGGGAGAGGCACCGCCCTTTAGCTGCTTGGATCATGCGGGCTTTCCAAAAGATTAATTCTGATCCAAGAGAAGAAAAACCTTTTGACCCAGAGCGGCTTGAACGGTCCACAAAGTTCCTCATCTCTTACGGGGGAGTCGAAGTTCAACTCCGCTCTCAAAATGCTTCAGTCCATGCGATGACCCTCAAATCGGAAGATTTTTTTAACGCTTTAGCAGATAAAGGGGCAACAATAGAAACGCTTCCCTACCAAGGGCACTACCGGAGAATGTTGCTCAATCCACCCATTCAGGATGTGGAAAAGTTTTATCTCGAACTGATCGACATCACCATAGGTGGAGTGGAACAGAAAGCGGTCCTCCTCCCCTCTCGCTGCGACATAACTCAGCCGCCCCATATTCTCCACTCCCATTCTCCAGGCAGAAGCATGTGCATGGATCGGAAATTTATCGGACTTCATCTCGCTGCTGGTTACGATATTACTATTTGGGATCCGCGCGGCACAGCGGAAAGTACAGGGATCCCTTCTGAGGGGGGCTATTATCTCGATGCAGAAGCGGTTTTCAATTGGGTCCGAAGCCAAGGGGTCTCTTCCGACCGAATTTATGCCTCTGGGTTCTGCAAAGGGGCAGGAATCGCAGCTCACCTGAAGAAAAAATTTCACGCAGAAGGGGTCCACTTCATCGCTAGCAATCCCTACACATCCATCGAAGAGGTGATTAAAGGGTATGGATTTGTTGGCCGTTTAGGAGCCAAATATGGTCTAAAAGCGATTCAAGACCCTTCTCTAAATGTTGAACAAGACTATTTCAATGTGGTCAAGAAGCTCGCCAGTCTCGATCGCCACTATAGTGGAGGCAAGGCGATCTTCATCCACACAGATACAGATCAGATGATGCCTCCCAACACAGTTGAACAGCTCAAAACGGCGTTTGGGGACGCTGGGCTTGTTCGGGAAATCTTGAGAAAACATCCTGATCCAGAAGCGAATGGGCACATGCAGCCCCCCTATGAGGATCCTGCTGTTTGGAACCGCTATGTAGGGGTGGTTATTTAATCGCTCGGAAGAGGAGATCTTTGCTGAATAATTTTCCTAACCCTTTTGGGGTATTTCCCCCAACAGATAAGAAAGGCAAAATCTTCCCTTGGATAGGGACAATTTCCACTTGAGAGAACCCACTTAAAGCTTTTAGCAGTTTTTCATAAGAGAACTGTCTGACATGAGTGGGGTCTTTCTCATACTCATGGCCCCATAGAAATTTCCACCGGTTCCGCATCCGAAAAGAGTTGGGAACAGATCCTACAAAGATCCCCCCTTTTTTCAGCGTCTTTAAGACCTTTTCTAAAAACCGATCCAAAACAAATAGATGTTCCACAATTTCACAGGCGACAATGCAATCAAAAGACTCCTCTTCCCAGGGCCACTCTTCATTCAAATCGAGCCACATCGTCTCTATGCCGAGCTTCCCCTTGCAAATTTCAAGAGCCTTCCGATCGATATCGACCCCGATCACCCGATTTCCTTGAACAAACCCCTTTGTCAACATCCCATCTCTACAGCCGAGATCGAGGATCTTTTTATCCTTCCCCACCCATTTTTTGATAAAAGGGATCCGAGAGCCGTGGCAATATAAATACCCGTATCTATTTCCCCGTTGATGATGTTTGACGTAAACTTCTTCGAGCATCGATTTTTGCATATCGAGAAACTACCACAAAATTTAATTTTGCATTCAAAAAAAAAGGCTCCGGTCCTTTGAGAACCGGAGCCTCGTGAGAAAAAACCTACAGATCTGCTCTTAGCAGTATTCTGGAGGAAGTGGGATCGAAGTCAATTTACGGAAGTGGGTAACCATGTTTTGTGGAACTCGAGAGTTCGCCTTGATGAAGTCATTTAAGAATGGCTCCGCCCAAGATCTCATTTGTCCATAAACAGCTTTATCTTCTTGTGCAAGCTCTTTTAATTTCATCCCGAGCTCTTTCATCAAGAGAACGCCATCTTGTAAAGGCTCAATATCATTTGCATAAGCAGCAGAGATGTAACCTTGTAGAGTATCAATATCGTTGAGGAGTTTCGCATTTTCCCGAACTAAACGGCTGTTTTCAGCCTCTTTCTCTTTTCTTGCATTCTCGTATTTGTTCCCTGTTGTCCGGTAAGAAGCGGCTAAATTCTTGATTTCGCCATTGCAAAGTTCCTCTACGCAAACATTTTTAGAGCTGATCTCAGTACCATCTGGATTCTTCAATCCATATTTCTTGATCAACCAAGCCCAATCTTGGTGACGAGCAGCCACTTCAGCATGAGAATAGTCGATCTCAACCTCTTCTGCACGACCTAACCAATAGTCCCGGTTTTTCTTATCGTAAAGAGCATCTATATTGTTCTGTCTAATAGTGAGTTCGTTCTTTTTCACTTGAGATTTGTTCTTCTCAATCCGGTCTTCCCAGAAAGTGATCCGCTTCTGGTGTTTTTGGATAGAAGCCACTTCCTCTTCGATGAGGATACCCACTTCATAAAGGAGCTTCTCAACCATATTGACCGAACCGATCAATCGATCCGAGTTTAATGGTAAAAAGGCACATGGGTCGACTAGATTTGCTTGAGGCACTTCTCCGAGGAAGTAGCTTTGGCTATCTAGACTTTCGTCAACGCTATTTAAATTACGTGTGATTGGTTCGATCGCCTCGGCTTTCTTCCCTCCCTGAGCTGGAAGAGTCGCCATGGGATCAAGCCCTTGGTTCATCTCGATTTCTTGATTTTCAGACATTGGTTTCTCCTTTCTTCGCCTGGCGAGCGATGGATATACACGCTCTTATTACTTATTTTACTAAATAATATTTTAATTACAATTTATATAATAAAATATAACTTAATACAATTAATAATAAGAAACTTAATTAAATTAATATTAACCAAGAATCCGAGATCTTTGTGAATCTACAGCCTGCCCGATTGGGAATAAGGGAGATAAGGCCAACAAAAAGAACCCAACCATCACAAACCAAGGGGCTCCCAGGGCATAAGAGAGGATCAGCCCAGTCGCCATAAGAAGAGAAAGGGCAATAAGAGCTGTTTTTTTTAATGAAGAGTATTGAGGCGCATCCACTTGGATCTCAGTAGGAATCAAATGTTTAGTATTCAAACTAATTGCGGACGCCATATATCTAATTATACTAAAAACCAAAATAATTTA
>CAYWDE010000169.1:0-4475 GCA_964456885.1 uncultured bacterium
TCTTTATCATGGAATCAGCGAAGGAGCTTTCCTAGCAAAAGGACTTTCTCCTATTCGTCCGTTTAGCATTTTTATTAAAGATACAAAGGAACAAGTGCTTGGAGGAACCTCGGGCACTCTATTTTATGGATCTCTTTATGTAGATTCGCTTTGGGTAGACAAAACCTTGCGACATCAGGGGTGGGGAAAAAAGCTGATGTATGAAGCAGAAAAAATCGGGAGGGAACATGGCGCACTATTTGTTACTCTCAATACCATGGACTGGGAAGCACTTCCATTCTATCAAAGACTCGGATATTCGATTGAGTTCACCAGGAAAGGCTACGAAAAAGACTCGAAGATGTTTATGCTAAGGAAAAATCTATGAAAATTACTGGCCCAGATCCCAAGTCTATTTACCCACTCAAGGAATATGCAAGCCTTGTTTTCCTAAAACATTTCGTCAAGGCCGGCAACATTACCATTGGTGACTATACCTACTTCGATGACCGTCGAAATGGCCCCGAGAAATTTGAAGAATACAACGTTCTCTATACCTACGATTTTTCCAAGGTAAAGCTCATCATCGGCAAGTTCTGTGCAATTGCTGCAGAAACACGATTTATTATGACGGGCGATCACAAACTTGACGCCATCAGCACATATCCCTTTCCCATATTTGGACATGGGTGGGAAAGCGCTTTTAATGTTTACGATCTTCCTGTCAAAGGAGATCTCGTTGTTGGCAATGACGTCTGGTTCGGCTATGATTCGTTGGTTATGAATGGCGTTACGATAGGCAACGGAGCAATCATTGCAGCAAGAAGCGTTGTCGTCAAAGATGTACCCGCCTACTCAATCGTTGCAGGGAATCCAGCTAAAGTCGTGAAAATGCGATTTGACGACAAAACAATCAGCCGCCTTCAAAAAATAGCTTGGTGGGATTGGGATATAGAGAAGATCAACCAGAATTTGAAATTGATCTGTAACCTTGATGTTGATCGTTTAGAAGAAGCAAGTTTAGAGAGATAGATGTTTCCCCAGAAGGACTTTGATATAGATTTAGTGCTTAAAAAACCTCTTATGGCTCATCTGTCCACAGTTGCAAACGGCGAACCCAGAGATTCCCCCGTCTGGTTTGTGTGGGAAGAATCTTGTCTCTGGATCTTTGGAACAACAAAAGATAGCTTTATCAAAAGGCTGAAAACAAGAACCTCGTTGTGCCGCTGGAATTGTGGACTTTAGTTTAGAACAAGGAGTTCTCAAACATGTAGGTATTCGTGGAATCTCATAAATCGAAGCGATTGATCAAAACCGTCTGAATCGATTTGTATCCAAATATTTAGGAGAGAACAGTAATGAATGGAATGGTTGGTTTGTAAAAAATGTCGTAGATCCATTGGATGCTATGGTACGGATTACTCCGACCTCGATTGTAGCAAAGGATGTTTCCTTTTTTAAAACAGGACCAAACTTAGCAAGTTCGGAATGCTCTGAGAGATAGAAAATGCGGAAAACCTTTAAATTGAAGCTAATTTTTCTGATAAAGCGGGTGGAAACAAAATGCATTCACCTATTTTAAAACGTTCAATTTCAATCCACTCGACCCAATGAGAACTTCCTTTGGCCTCGAATATTTGAAAGCGGTTTCTTGCATAAATTTGCGTATCATAGAAGCGAATAGGAAAGGCAAAAATGATTTCATGCCCTTGGATTCCATGATGCTTAAAGATATTCTCCCAGACCATCGGATCTCCTGCAATCTGAACATCGCAGCCAATCTCCTCTTGAAACTCTCTTCTTGGGGCAGCCTCAGCAGTTTCTCCAAAGTCAATACCCCCACCTAAAGGACACCATCCCTTCAAAACTCCATCATCATTAAGAACTTCGCAGACAAGCAATCGATTCTTATGCTTCGCAAGGCCGATGACTTTACCTCGAATACTGTTTTGGGGGCGCCATCCTGTACGTTTTGGCAGAGAAGCCACTGCATGCTTTGCAAAGGGAGTTAGCTCCTCAAGCCTAAGGTTGCTTAGCATGGTCCAACAATTCTCTTCCTCGGGCACTAAATCTGATCGCTCGGACCAACTAATTACTTTATAAATTAGTCCAGTGTGGTGAAATTCATACCGGACGTCCTCATTATCATACTTGTCAATTGCCGTAGCTACACTTGAAAATTCAAACTGATTGATGGCCAATGCAGATTCTTCCAATAACTCTCGTTTCAAGGCCTCTTCCGGTGTTTCTCCAAATTCAATTGCTCCACCAGGCAAATCCCACAATCCTTTGTAAGGGCCAGATTTTTTTCGAGTGAGCAAGATTGCAGAATCTCGCAGCAAAATCCCATAAGCGCCCAAACGACTTATCTGATTCATTTTAGAATGCACCATTTCTATGTCCTTGAAACCTTAACGCATTCATACAAAATAACTTCATCAGAATCATTCGCTTCTTTTTGAGAATGAGGCTCTGCCTGCCACTTGCCGACAACTTTTAGTCCATATTGGCTCAAAAACCGCTCAATTTCTGAAGGTTCATAGTGTCTGACGTGATAATCTTCTACTTCTGTTCGAGAGATTCCATTTCCTTCCCACAATTCATAACGAAAAAGACCCATTTCAATGCGAGATATCGTATCAAATCTAGAAAGAACGCTCATGACGATTTTTGATCCATCAGGCTTATTAACCCATCTTCCTCTCCACACGCCTTGAGGTTCTCTAATGGATTTTAAAGTTTCTACTTCAAAAACAAACTTTCCTCCAGGATTCAATCGGTCTGCAACAAACGTCAAAGCTTGAGCCACCTGTTCAGGAGTTATTAAATGACCAAATGATCCACTAGGAATGAAGATTAAATCATACATCTCGAATAAGGAAAACGTCTCAAAGGTAGCTTCGAGCAAAGTACTGGCGAGTCCACGATCTTTGCATTTTTTTCGGCATACATTGAGCATATAAGGCGAATAGTCAAAGCCAGTGACTGAATATCCTCGTTCTAGAAGAGGGATAAGAAAACGCCCTGTTCCACACATTGGCTCCAATATTTTACCCTGAGCCTCTTCTGCATAATACAGGTAGCACTGGAGTGCATCTTCTGGCGCATTGGGCTTATCCAATTCGTAGAACTCGGTACAAAGGCCTCTATAGGGAACTGATTCTTTATGCATGCTATACAACACGCCTCGCTATAAAATTCAGCCAGCTCTTGTCAGGACTCGGCGCCACCTTGCTGCGAGTATCAGCACTTTTCCAGATTTCTAATGGATTGAATAGCCCTTGAAGATAGGGTTCAATACTAGCTTTGTTCATATCAAAAAAGAATCGATCTTCCACTTCTCGCATTAGGGTTCCATATTTGAAAGAAGCGTATAAAATTCCTGAAGGAAGGAGAGCTTTGTAAAAACCTTCAATCACTTTCCTTAGATTCTCATAGGGTACGTGTAATAGAGATGCATTAGCCCAGATAGCATCAAATTCGCTGGGAAAATTCATGTCTTGAAAAAACATATGTAGGGCATCTTTTCCTAAAAGATTTGATGCCATTTTTACCATTTCTAGAGAGCCGTCAAAAGCTACTACCTCGTATCCCTTGCTCAGGAAAAATTTAGAATCTCGACCAACACCACAACCTGCATCTAAAATCCGTCCTTGTTTAGGGACATGTTTTAGAAATTTCTGATAGAGATCTTGTACGTCGGCGTTAATGGTTCTCTCGTAAAAATCCTGTGCGTTTTTGTCGTAATAACTAATCGAGCTCATGCTCCTCCACGCCGTGTTTCAAGAATTTTATCAAAAATTGCCTGTTTAGTCCAGTTGGAGTTGAATTTGCATTCATGGAATAATACTCTTTTTTGATTAATTTCATGATTCACCCAACAATGATCTGTTTAATTTTGTAGATAAGAGTTGAATATGCGCATTTGAAAGGTGGGCATACCTTTTGGTCATTTGAACTGTTTTATGGCCGAGGAGGGTTCCTATTTCCAGCAAACTGGCTTGGTTCATGGCTAAGTAGGAAGCTGCTGTATGGCGGAGGTCATGGAATCGAAAGTTAGAAATGCCTGCTTTTTCAAGCGCAGTTTCCCAGGCTGAGCGAATATCGATCGGCTTTAATGGAGAATGTGGCGCAGAGAATACAAGAGAATTTGTAGACTGGTTGGCATATCGGGATTTGAGCAGACCTAGAGCGATCCCAACAAGGGGGACAAAACGGTGTTCTCCATTTTTGGTGGTCTGCAAAAGAATCGCTCCTCGCTCTAAATCGATATCGCTCCACTTGAGATTGAGGATTTCTCCACGTCTCATTCCTGTTGAAAGAGCTAGTATAACAACAGGGTAGAGTCCTTTTGATTCGCTCTCTTGGCAAGCTTTAACGAGCTTCATTCTTTCTTCATCGCTTAAGAAACGAGTTCGTTCATTTGAAATTTTCGGTTTAGAGATCTTCAGAATAGGGTTTTCTTGCACCCATTCCCAATCTCTCACAGCAACAGA
>CAYWDE010000170.1:0-4464 GCA_964456885.1 uncultured bacterium
GGGCGCTTACTACTAGAAGGGCTCGGCGTAACCGCCTGCGGCACAACGGCAGGAACCTTTTTGCTCTCAGAGTTTGGCGCCTGAGTGAAATTCCAGAGAGCAATAAAAGGGACAAAGGGGATATTCGCCAAAAAAGCTATAAATGATGCGATTGCGCGGATAAAAACAGCAGTAGCTCGAACCAGCAAAGAGCTATGAGGCGAGGGTGTTGTCGCTTCCCATACACGGGAAGCTATCGGGAAGAAAGTAGACAAGGTGGTGGAACTCATAATCTCTCCTTAATTTGAGCAAGAGGGGTTAAGTCGATTCTTCTTCGTAAAGCCACATAACAAAGGCTAATCATTGGCTCGGAGATTTTATTCTGTTTCTGGCCTTTTTACCCATCAAAATTTTCACAAAAGGCAAGTGAACAGAAGATAAGATAACCGATTCTCATTGGGGATCAGTTGTCCGTGAGCACTTTGAAAGTAGAACCTAAACCCTCCCCTTGCAGAGAACATCCTTTTTATATAAATCCAGAAATAACTACGGAGATTTTAATGAAGCATAAAAATCGGTGGCCCAACGGGGAAAGACTTATCATCTCATTTTCTATGCAATTTGAGGCAGGAGGGCAACCAGAGGGGGCAGAAAGCCCCTTTTCCGGCTCCCCTTTGCCCAAAGGATACCCCGATTTACCCGCTCGCACCTGGTTTTCCTATGGTTATAAGGAGGGAATTTGGCGGATGCTCAATTTATGGAAGAAACACAATATTAAAGTGACTTCCCACGTTGTAGGCGAGGCTGCCAAGAAAAATCCGGAGCTGGCAAAAGCGATCGCAGACCAAGGCCACGAAATAGCGGGCCATGGAGCGCGTTGGGACAGCCAATACAATATGTCTTACGAAGCAGAAAAGAAATTTGTGGAAGAAGGGGTCGATACGGTTGAGAAAATCACGGGCAAGAGAGCTGTTGGGTACAATTGCAACTGGCTTCGCCGGAGTAAAAATACTTTAAAAGTTCTGCAGGAGCTCAATTTCCTCTACCATATCGATGATTTAAGCCGCGACGAGCCTTATATCACACTGGTGAGAGGGGAGAAATTTGCAGTAGTTCCCTATACCGTTCGGAACAACGATATTGTATTGATTGAAGGGAAGAACTTCTCTGCAGACCAGTTCCTCAATCAACTGAAATTAGAATTTGATCAGCTGTATGCTGAAGGGAAAGAGCGCCGCCGGATGATGTCTGTCAGTTTACACGACCGGATTGGTGGGACCCCTGCGATGGTGCAAGCGGTCGATCAATTTATTCAGTATGCCAAGAAGCAGGAGGGGGTCGCTTTCCTCAGGAAAGATGAGATCGCTAAAATCGTCCTACAGGAAGAGAACCCACTCATCGATAACACAGAAATGGAATTCAACCAGGGATAGATGGTTCCCAAAATCGCCCGAATAAGGAGTTAGATATGCCCCATGTCGTACTAGAAATTCCCCGTCCATTAGCCGCTAATAAAAACTTGCAAACTCTACTCAGCAATCTCCACCAAAAAATAGGGGCCGTTCCAAGCGTACAGCTCAGCGATATTAAAACGAGGATCCATCTGATCGATGATTTCAGAACGGCTGATGGGACCTTAGCTGCCGGCGCCTTTGTCCATGCACGTGTCATTCAGACAAAACCCCGTTCACCAGAAAACCAAAAACTGATGAGCGAAACGGTCTTATCTGTCCTTGAAGAATTTTTTCTGAAGCCAAAGCCAAATCATACGCTCCAATTGTGTGTTGAAACAACAATTCTACCTCCAGGCAGCTACTTGAAATCGATCCACACTCCCTGATCAAAAACGAAAGCGATAGTTGGAGTAAAGTGCAAGGCGAGGAACGAAGAAGGATGAATTTGGTTCAATAGGGCTTTTTTTTATCAAATTCTTTTTGTTCCAGCAAAGACAACTCCTCATCGGTCAACTTTGTCTCAACTAGCTCGATAGGAACCCCCTGTTCCTCGATCATAGCTACCCGATAACCAGGCAAGGGGCTGTAAGGGCCGAAAAGAATTTTTGCCCCCTCAATTTCTGCATCGAGATCGTCAACTTGAAAAGCAATATGGGGCACTTTTGTGAGTAGCTCTGGGAGCCCATGACCTTCAGGAAAACGGTGCCATTGAATATGCCATTTATTAGCTTCAAAAGGGGTGGAATAGAATTTGAATCCACCAACTTCAACTAAAGTTTCGTCTTTTCTCTCTTCTTTGGTAGGAATGCCGTAGTGATGATATGTGCGCATAAACTGTCTCTAAATTTGGCTAGTGCTCTTTAACAAAAGCTTCGTCGAAATCGCGATTAATTCACTACCAAAATTAGCTCCGAGCTAAGACTCGAACCCGCATGGTATTGCACTTAAGAGACTGTTAACAACAACGTACTCACATGATTTTACTAACAGTTACATTAATAACTTCGATAACTTTCTCTATTTGAGGAGGCAACTGAACTGAAGCTGGTGTTGTTTTATGGTAGCGACCCCAGTATTGCTGCAATGCTTTCAGCGCTGAAGAATCAAACCGGATTGGTAATTGAAGAGGCGTTTTACGGTGCTCGAATACTAAACGAATCGCTTTTGCAGCAGCTCTCTCATTCACCATTTTCCCAGAGCTTGCAATAGTATAGAGATCATGAAAATCCTTCATCCGGCTGTTGTCGGCCCCTCGGAAGATTGCAGTCTCTAGCTTTTCGGCAAATACAAATTCCATCGGGTAGCAATTTACCGTTAGCGAAGGCTCAAACAAAGGCCCCTTGGAATTTGAAAGAAGCAAAAGCTTTTTCTCTTGGGTCTGGATTAGATCGCCGAAACCTAAATCAATGAAAAGAGGAAATTTGGCTTTCCCAAAGCGAACCTCTATTTTGACGTGAGCGCCCGGATACTCCATGTGAAAATGCTCGAGAGGAGCGACTACCGGGTTCATAAAAACAAATCCATCCTCAATCTCAACTCGTACAATCTCATTAAAAGCCTTCTGCAGTGCGCTGATTTCGTTGCTGAATTGTTGAATTGCGAAATCTAGATCTCTAGTTTCTCTGCCGATGTCCACATAGCGCGCTAGCAAAGTCCCCCCTTTCAGGACAAAATGCGAGTGATACGGCGATCGGCACAAGCGCACAAGAAATCTTTCTACGATAACATTTTGCCAAACTTCGGCAGGAGTTACATTTCTTTCCTTAGCGATGAGCTGTAGACGTTTTTTTAATGATTGTTCTAAGGAGTGAGTCATGTTGTTAAAGCTAGAATATATTTATTGATGTTGATTCTCAATGCTTTGGCGTATCTCGAGAGCTTTGGCAGATCTGGCTTTTTTTCGTCAGAAGATTGTAAATAGGCTTGAAGAGCCTTGATAGCAATTTCATTGCTCAAATATCGAAATGAGTCGACAACGGTCCTTTCGCGATCAAAGATTTTTATCTCATATTTCCCCATCTTTAAAATTACTAGCCCAAGGCTCATATTCCTCATTCGAACGATTCGGGTGTGGGGGCGTTTTGGGCTCTTATTGGTATTGGGAATGGCAATCCAATATTCCCTCATAATCTGATCGGTCAGATTATAATAGCAAAGGGCTGAGACAAGACAAACGACCCCCTTAGGGATGCTCAAAGCGGTTAGTACAAGCTCTTCAAAATCAATATTGATCCCGCTAGGGACCTCAGTTACCCGGTACAGCCCGCGCTCGACTCTTTCAATCACCCCTTTATTACAAAAATGCGCAAGCATTCGAGGAGGAATCCCCCTAGAGCGGGCCTCACTCGCCTTGAATATGGGCTGTTTAAGAAGAGGGTCAAGAAGGTGCTGATACTTAGATCGTTTCATATTTACATATGTAACACAAGCACTCATTGAAAGTCAATGAGTGCCTGTGTTACAAAATAACAGAAACACTCTGATAAAAGAAAATTCCTTAAAAACAAGACCGTTTAGCATCTTAAATGATCTTGGCCAGGACGTCTATCAAAGGGACGAGAAGGATAATTTAGGATTAAATATTTTGAGGGATTTTCTTTCTATGAAAATGCTCGGAGCTTGCTCCGGGTATTTTGGGGAGTGAAGTGCAAGGCGGCAAACGACGCCTGTACTCCGCACTGGCCAAGTGAAGCCAACGCAGCAAATCACCGTGAAAATGCTCGGAGAGGGACTCAAACCCGCACGGTATTGCACCTAAGGGATTTTAAGTCATAGCCATTACCGCACTCTACAACACTCCACAAACTCTAACAACAATCGATTTAAAGGCTTAGGACTTTTTGATTTGTTGCTGATTGCTTTCAAATGCTGCCAAGTGTTGCCGAAGAGTGTGCCATTTTTGTGCCAGAAAGGCAACGCCGTTGAGAAATATTTTGGGCTCGGCTATCCTCGTTCCTCTAAAAATCTCTTACACGGAAGTTCCGAATGGAAAACTCAAGTAATAAGCACCTCGTACCCACCAACCTATCTT
>CAYWDE010000171.1:0-220 GCA_964456885.1 uncultured bacterium
GTTGAGGGGTTTAGCTTTTTTTCATCTAAACGGACCCAAAGTTTACTTAGGATTGGGCTTAAGACAATGATGAAAAAGGGGTTGAAAAACTGGGTGAATTCCGCATTGATCGTAAAGCCCAGGAGCTCTTTCGACATATTCCGATCGGCAAAAAGCATTAAAGAGGTAAAAGTCTGATTATAAACAGCCCAAAATCCGATTGAGATCACGATCAGAATAA
>CAYWDE010000171.1:230-4443 GCA_964456885.1 uncultured bacterium
ACCATCTTTTTTCTCTGTTCAGGGAGCTCTTTGAATAGATAAAAAAGGATCGCTGCAATGATTCCGATTGAGGAGAGGATGAGAATCCCATTGGTCTCTTTAGGATGGAAAAGGAGAAGATGCAAAATCGCTGCTGCCACCACAATTCCGATAAAAAGAATAAAGTAAAATGCCGACTTAAAAGCTTTTGATCTGTGGAGAGGACTAATACTTGGAATATCCCCTGCAGCCCCTAACCTTCCTCTCCCTGCTAAGAAAGTGATAATCGAGATAATCATCCCGACAGCAGCGACTAAAAATCCAGCTCCATAACTGTAGGCTGCGACTAAAACCCCGGCAAAAAGGGGGGGGATTAAAGAGCCCACATTGATCCCCATATAAAAGAGGGTGAATCCCCCATCTCTTCTCGGGTCTCCTGCTGCATAAAGTTCCCCAACAAGGCTAGAGACGTTTGGTTTAAAAAAGCCATTTCCTAAAATCACAACACTTAGGCCAAGAAAAAGGGCGCTTTTATTGGGGATAGACATCAACGCATAACCGATAATAAAAAGGAAAGCCCCTAAAAGAATTGATCTCCGAAATCCGATAAAGCGATCGGCAATATACCCACCAAGGACAGGAGTTAAATAGAGCATCGAGCTAAAAGCGCCATAGAGCAAATAGGCTGAAGAATCTTTGTAGGAAAGCCCCTTTGTCATGTAAAGGATCAAAATGGTTTGCACCATGTAAAAGCCAAACCGCTCCCACAACTCGGTAAAGAAAAGGAGATAGAGCCCTTTTGGCTGGCTTCGACGGATATGACTCATAAAAATTCCTCTAATTTAATCGAAACGTACAAGAAAAATTTTCACTCGTCAATTAGAAATTTTTTCGGTTAAAAAATCACAAATAGCTCACAATTAAAACTATGTAAAGTATTTCCTTTTAAGAGGAAACTCCATATAATAAGCTCGATGAAGCAAAGCACCACAAAGCTCTATAACTGGGCCCTTTTAAAGGCCTCTTCCGATCGGGCTCCCCTATGGCTAGCGCTCCTCTTCTCTTTAGAGCTGATCTTATTCCTCCCTCTCGACGCGGTACTTGCTTTTTTCTGTCTTCAAAAAAGATCAAATATTTTCCTTTACATCATGATTGCGACCATAGGATCAACGCTTAGTGGTCTGATTGGATATTTATTCGGCCATTTCTTGTGGGATCTAATCAGCAATTGGGTTGTCCCCCATTTGATCTCTGCAGCCACCTTTGCCCAGTTCTCCGCTCAATTGGACAGATATGAGACATTAGCCGTGTTTTTTGGAGGGCTCATTCCAATTCCACTGAAAGCAATTAGTCTTGTTGCTGGTGTTTTTCAGCTCGGTATTCTCCCCTTTGTCACCTGCTTTGCAGTTGCAAGGCTTATCCGCTTTTCCCTCATTGGCGGAGCGATGGCTCTTTGGGGAGAGCAAGTTAAACTCTTTGTAGATCGCCATTTCCATCGCCTCTTTATGCTCGTTGGAGCAAAAATCGCCGCCGCTTTCCTCTTTATTTGGGCCCTTGCCCGATGAAAACCCTCTTTATTTTCAGAAGAGATTTACGGTTAGAAGATAACATTGGATTGTTGGAGGCTTTGAAAGAATCGACCACCCTCATCCCCTGTTTTATTTTTACCCCTGAGCAGATTGAATCAAACCCTTACCGGAGCAACCGTTCGCTCCAATTCTTGATCGAGTCTCTGGAAGACCTCGAAGAGGCTCTTCGTGAAGAGGGAGGGAAACTCTACCTCTTTTTTGACTCTCCTGAATCTCTTGTTGAAAAATGCATCGAAAAACTGAAAATCGATCAAGTTGTTGTGAACCGCGATTACACCCCTTACAGCATCAAACGGGACGCGAAAATCGGGGCCGTTTGCAAAAAGCACAACATCCCCTTTAAAACGTATGACGATGCCCTGTTGCACCCTCCTGAAGAGACGCTCAAAGCCGATGGGAAACCCTACACAATCTTCACCCCCTATTTCCGGAACGCCTCAAAATTAGACATAGCCCTTCCCCAAAAAATAAAAGGGGGGCATTACCACACTAAACCGATCGATTTCGCTCTCAATAGAGACATCTATAAAAAAATTCTCCCGGAAAGAGAAGATGAGCCTTTTCTCACTGGCGGGAGAACTGCCGCGTTGAAAATTTTAAGCAAAATCGAACACCATCAAAACTATTCTAAAGTGCGCGATTTCCCCGCACAAGATGAGACAACCCACCTCTCAGCATATCTAAAATACACTGTTATTTCTCCCCGAGAGGCCTACTACAAAATTGAAAAAGTGCTCGGCTCCCATCATGATCTGATCCGCGCCCTCTATTGGAGGGATTTCTTCTCCCATATCGCCTTCTTTTTCCCCCACGTATTCAAAGGAGCTTTCCATAAAAAATACGATCACCTTGACTGGAGCTACGATAAAAAAACATTTCAGAAGTGGTGCGAAGGGAAAACAGGATTCCCAATCGTCGATGCGGGGATGAGGCAGCTCAATGAAACAGGATTTATGCATAACCGGGTGAGGATGATTGTCGCCTCCTTTTTGACCAAAGATCTCCATATTAATTGGCAACTTGGAGAAAAATATTTTGCTCAACATCTAATCGATTACGATCCTGCCCTCAATAATGGGAACTGGCAATGGGCAGCAAGCACCGGGTGCGATGCGCAACCCTATTTTCGGATTTTTAATCCCTGGAATCAGCAAGAAAAATTTGACCCAGAGTGTAAGTATATTAAACGGTGGATCCCGGAGCTCTCCGATTTCCCCCCAGAGATGATCCATAAAGGGCTTGTTTCAGAACCGATGGTCGACCATTCCATAGAGGCGAAAACCGCCCTAAAACTCTATAAATCTGTTAGCTCTTAAGCTTCTTCCGGAAGTAGACGGTATCGCTATCGGACCGATAGCCTAGTTTTTTGTAAAAGTCGTGAGTTCCTGATTTAATCCGATGCTTTCCACTCATTAAATCGATGACAGAACAACCCAATTTTTTCGCTATTTTTTCTGCCTCTTCTACCAATCGGAGTCCTACCCCTATCCCCCTCCGTTGACGATCTACAACCAGAGTTACAATAGTCATATGCCGCTCTTCTCAATGAAACTGAGGTAAAATGTGGTAGGCCAAGCAGCCGATCACCTCTCCCCTATTCTCTGCCACTAATACACAAGATTGGTAATGGTCTAGATTCCGAAGGACTGTTTCTCTATCGGGCTGATAACCGAGCTGATCGATCAGATCAATCAACTTTGCCAGATCTTTTTTCTCCGCCTTTCTCACTTCCATTCAAAAAATCTCCGGGCAGCTCTAAAGGGATAGTGCGCATTTTGATCTCCACTCCACTCAAAATCGGTGAGCTGACTGATCCTTACATAAGGTCTATTTTCTCTCGTAGAGGTGTGGATAAATTCTCCTGCCCCTAAAAACATCCCCACATGTCTGATATCCCCTTCCGATTTCCCCCAAAAGATCAGATCTCCTAAAACCAGTTGATTGAGAACTACAGCTTTACCACGCCGATCGGCGATCTGCAGCCTCGCATCTCTCGGCAATAAAATTCCCAATTGGTTGTAGAGCATCTGCACATATCCAGAACAATCATAACCGAAACTCGATCGCCCTCCCCAAGTGTAAGGGATCCCCAGAAACTTTTTGCTGAAAGAGACTAATTCAAACGGCTCAGGTTCCAAATCCCCCTTTTGGACAAAAGCCTCTCCCCCATCTGGTAAAAGGACCTTTACCCATCGGGGATCTGATGGATCCAGAAGCTCCAATTTTGCCCCATACGGCAAAGAGATGAGAGGCCCAAACTCTGTATCCTTTTCCCCGTATAAATGGGCCTTTAACCGGGTGATCTGAAGATCAGGAGAATAGGGGGCCTCTCTCTGAACAAAACTCCCCTCCTCAATCCATCCTGTATACCCGTCAGGCGTCTCAATATGGGCCCACTGACCTGAAGTCTTTAACAGCTTCACCTTTTCGCCAAAAAGGGCTTGAGAGGCGACTTTCGATTTTTCTGTCGGAGCCTCTCTCATATTGATGTACGGGAGATGAATTAAAGTGTCCATATCCCAATTTAATAGTAAGAGGCCCATTTTCCGCCAGTGTACCAATCGAAAATTAGAAAAATTAAAAAAAATTTATTTATACCAATCTAATTGATTACAAAAGACAAAATTATTATATTATTTGAAATT
>CAYWDE010000172.1:0-4441 GCA_964456885.1 uncultured bacterium
CCCTCGGTTTTTTTGCAGCTGTCCCTTTCTTCATTGCGCAGATGGCAGGAAGCCTGATCGACCACCAAAGGGGCTCTTCAGCCCTTCAAGTGACCGATCCAACAACACAGAGCCAAACTGGGCCAGTCGGCATCCTCTATAATTATGTATTAATCGCTATTTTCTTCTCCCTCAATGGCCCCTTTCTCTTTCTCGACGGGGTAGCTAATTCCTATCAACTATTTCCGGTAGATGGGCTCTTCAATGCCACTTTATTCTCTTTTAAATCCCCTTTGGGAAAGATCATCCTCAATCTCTTCTCGACAGTGATGAACCTATCGATTCAACTCTCTGCTCCAGCTCTGATCGGGATCCTCTTAACCGATATGTTCCTCGGCATTGCAAACCGATTAGCGCCTCAAGTGCAGATTGTGTTCCTCGGGATGTCTCTCAAGTCTTGGATCGGGATCGCCCTCCTGACAGCGGCTTGGGCACTCATTATCAAAGTGATGGGAAAAGAGGCTATCGCCTGGATTAAAGCGATCAACTATCTGATTCAGCAGATCGGATACGCCTACAAATCGTAAAGAGAAAAATTATACCAATTATCAAAAATAACACCCATTTTGGCTGCGTCAAAGCGCCAAAATGAATGTTATTTTTGATAATTAGTATTATGAGCGCTCTTTTTCTGTCTTTTCAAAAGTTTCGCGTAACTCTTTAAAATTGGCATCGAGAACACAGAAATCATTTTTGCGGAGAGCTAAGACATCGGTGGGCTTAACACAGCGGATCGTCGCTGTCCTTTTTCTCTGATTTAAAAGCGCTATTTCCCCAAAAAATTCCCCTTTCCTCAATTGATGGATAATTTGTGGTTTTCCCTCTTTATTTCTAATCACCTCAACCACTCCCTCAGTGATAATATAAAGGTAGTCTCCCACATCTCCTTCCCGGAAAATCACGTCTCCTGGCTCAAAATGGAGGCTGGCAATCCCTTGCGTTGGGGTGATTTTTAGTTGGATAGTTTCATTGGGGAAAATTGCATCTAAAACCCAAGAAAAAGCGACTTTCAGTTTCCGGTCGAACCCTGGAAGTTTAATCCAGTAAATGGCTCTCCAAAGAAACCAGGCGAATAGACCGCTCAATTTGATCCGGCCGAACAATTCTCCGACAGCGTTGTGATATCCTAAAGCTCCAAATACCCCCAAGCTTTTAAAAGAAAATGGTTTTCTCTCTTTTCGTTGAATAGTTAAAAAAATATTTTCAGCGAGGGCTTTTGCTTGGCGGATCGCGCATTGTGCACTGGGAGGGCAAATCTTCCCATTTGGAAGGGGCACTCTGGCACAGTCTCCGAGTGACCAAATGTCCTCTTTCCCTTCTACAAGAAAGGTCAAATCTGTTTTAATTTTCCCTTTTTCTAGAGCTAAATTGAGTGTTTCTATGAGTGGATTTGGGGAGCTTGGAACTGTGGAGATGATCGTCTTGCTTTTAATTCGTTCTCCGTTCCCTAAAACAGCTTCCTCAGGAGTTGCTATTTGTAAAGTTTCCCCAAAACGGATTTCAACACCCCGTTTTTTTAAGATTTTTTCCGTATAGCGGCTGAGCGATTCACTCAGCTCTCTATCCATCAGCCGCTCTTTCTTATGAATCAAAATCACCCGGATCTGTTTTGGATCGATCTGTTTTCTTCTTTTGCCCATTTTACGGACAAAATCGTTCAGTTCAGCCACGATCTCCGTTCCGGAAAACCCTCCTCCTCCCACAACAAATGTGAGAAGTTGACTCTTCAATTTTGAATCTTCCATAACCGACGCTGTCTCTATTACATCTATTAAATGATTCCGAATATTCAAACTATCGGCTAGATTTTTAAAGGGGAAAGCATGTTCGTGAAGCCCTACTGATCCCTTAAAGTCGGTGACACTTCCTAGAGCCAAAACAAGATGGTCATAAGTGATTATTTCGGCAGTATGGGTGAATTTAGGGCTAAGAGTGATCTCCTTTTTTTCAAGATCAATTCCCTCAATCTCTCGGATGATCTTCTTGCATTTTGGAAGGAGACGGTGAAGCGGACTAACCGCATCCAAAATGTCAATAGAGCCTCCGACAACCTCAGAAAGCATAGGTTGATAGACAAAATAGTTTTCCCGGTTGATGATCATAATCTCCCAGTCGGGAAGCTGTTTCAGATACCGCTCTAAATACATCGCGGTATAAACACCTCCAAAACCACCGCCTAATATGACAATTCTCTTTTTTCGATCTGCCAAACGAGATGACTCCCTATTTCTTTGAGATATGCCGGTTTTGACATTTAGAATCTAGTGTTCTAGTATCCGGTTAGAATGGAATCCCCGTTTAGCGACGATCATACCCTCCGCGCTCAGTATGACCGGAGATCTTTTCTGAAAAGACGGATAGATCTGGTTATCAGTCTATTCAAGCAGCTCGCCTATGCGATCACCGTTCTAGTTCATAGACTTTGTCGGATCCCCCACCGGTGCGGACAAAAAATGAAATGGAAAACGGGGAGCGAAGGGTTGATTGTCCTTCTCCATGGGCTATTCAATGACCCGGCAGCTTGGTACGCACAGTTAACTATCTTACAAAAACATGCCACAATAGACATCTTTGCTCCCATCGTCCCTAAAAGGGGGGTCTGCTCTTTAGAAGAGGCAGCTCAACCTATCTTGCCTACCCTTGTCGATTATGCGAAAACCCACCCAGGAAAACCCTTTTGCCTGATCGGGGTTTCAAATGGGAGCCGGATCGCAATGTGGCTCGAAACAAAGTTGCGCGACGCAGCGCCCCTCTCTCCCGTCTTCGTCTCCACGATTGCAGGAATCCATTTTGGATCTAGCCGAATAGACCTTCTGGATAACTGGGGGATTGCTAGATATCTTTCCCCTAAAGAATTGAGGGAAGAGCTCAAATATGGGAGCGTAAAAGCAAGAGCGTTATTAGAAGAGGTAAAAGCCCCTTTGCCTCTGGGCTGTGCACCTCGAGGATATGAATTTTACGCCTCTACAGAAGATTTATCGATCCCTGAAATGGACTCTTCGCTTCCTAAACTTGGCAAAGGGGAGCAGTTTTATGTCCTTCATGGGGAGAGTCACGAATCGATCGTCGCCGCCGTGGCAGCGCAACAGATCGAATCTTGCCTTCAGTGGGTCCGTCGGTACTCTAAAAAAAGTTGAGAAAAAAGCTTAGGGACCTGCTCCATTACTTCGGGATGCTCTACATAGGCAATCCGCATCTGAGTTTTCCCCCTTTCTTGAAGAGAGTAAAACCCGCTCATAGGAGCGACTAATAAAGTTTTTTTCCCCACATTCCCCTTTTGCGCACAATACATCACAAAATCGGTCGCATCAAAATCGGAGGAGACCATTTTCCGGACATCGACAACCGTATAGAGAGCTGCGTCTGGGGAAGAGACAATCAATTGAGGCATCTCTTTTTTTAAGCCAGCAGTGAGCGCCTGGGCCATTTGGCTGTAGTAGGCACGCTGTTTTTGGAACCAAGCTTGGAGCTCTTTTTTAGACTCATGAAGAAGGGCTCCAAAAATATATTGGCCAATGACGTTGGAACACAAATTGGCCGTATTCTCAGCAACCGCTTGTTGATGGAACTCTTTATTATCGGTGACAAGGGCCCCCACTCTCAGTCCACATGCATTCCACACTTTTGAGGCCGATTCAATGCTGATCCGGCGCCCTGTGATGCCTGGAACCCCCTTCTCAGTAATCCCCCAAATGCTGCTTGTCTCATCCCCAGTATAAAACACCTCTCGATACGCCTCATCGCTGATGAGCCAAAGGTTGTATTTAACGGAAAGATGAGCAAGCTCATCGAGAGTTTTCTGAGGCAAAAATTGCCCCGTCGGATTGTCGTAAGGGATCACTAATAAAGCGGACGGTTTTTTCTCCTGGATCACCTTTTCAATCTGATCCATCTTGGGGAGGGTAAATTTCCCATTTTCTTCTAAGTGCCGAGTCACTGCAATAGTGGATCGGCCTGTCCTTTCTGCCATTGAAGAGTAGTTGGAGTAGGTGGGATCGATGAGTAATAGAGGCCCCTCGGAAGAGCCTGCAGGGCCGCACACGCCGAGGATCACAAGCTCCATCGCTTGACTCCCTCCGTCGGTGACCTGGCTATATAATCCATCAGTGGAGAAGCCGCTGCTCCGAATCAGATGTAAGAAAGTCTGATTGACCTCTCCTTCGCCAACAGTCGTCGAATATTTGACAACCCCTTTCCGAAAAGGGCTCTCCGCTCCATCTAATGCAAACATCCGTTTAACCATAGCTGGATGCATCGGCAAAGAGACATTTCCGATCGCTGTATGGATCGCCTTGACCTGATCGGTCCGCTTTAAAAATTCGATCTGCGATAATCGGATCGGCGAAGGGAGACGCGATTGAAAATGGGAAGAGAGGGGCGGTTTCATTGTTGAGTCCGACAT
>CAYWDE010000173.1:0-4103 GCA_964456885.1 uncultured bacterium
GAGCAACAAAAATAGAAAAACGAAATAACAGTTTTATCCGAATTGGAGATTTTCCTCAAGAGGAATCCCTCTTTTAAAGGTTCTTAAGGGGAATTACCCCCCTTATAAGCTAGCCCAAAAAGGCCTATCATCTGGTTTAGGACAGCTTCTTAATTTTTATTTTGGTATGCTAGCAGCATGGATATCGCTTCAAAAATTCACCGCGTCCTCGCCATTTTCCTTCTCGCTTTTTTAGTGATTGTATTGAGGGTTTGGCATTTAGGGGTGATCCAAAGGGAAGAGAAGCTCCTTGAGGCGCAAAAGCCCCAGCAAAGGACAGTTCTTGTCCGAGCAGACCGGGGGACGATCTGCGACCGGTTCCATATCCCAATGGCAGTGAACCGAATTTGTTATAATGCGGCTATTTACTACGCCCAAATTGCAGAGGTTCCCACTATTGAATGGAGGAGTGGGACCGATGGGAAGCAGACCAAATTTTATGCCCGTAAAGAATATATTCGACAGCTCTCTGAGATTTTAGCTAAAACTTTACAACTCGACCCGGAACGGGTCACAGATCTAATCCATTCTAAAGCATCCCTTTTTCCCCATGTCCCCTTCATTATTAAAAACGGGCTGAGTGAAGAGGAGCATTATCAACTCAGAATGCTCGAAAAGGATTGGCCCGGCATCTATTCAGAAATCAGTTCAATCCGCTCTTACCCACTCGGGAAAACAGGGTGTAATTTCATCGGGACTATGGGATCGATCAGTCAAAAAGAGTATTCGGCTATTGCCCAAGAGATGAGCGAGCTCCAGGTGGCCGCCGATCTACTCGAGTTTGGAGATATGCAACGGCTGAGTGAACTTAAAGAAAAGGCGTACGCGATCAATGATCTAGTAGGGAAAACAGGGGTTGAGGCGCAATTCGAAAAGGAGTTGCGGGGCTTTTTTGGCAAAAAAATATTTGAAGTGGATCAGAAAGGGCGCTTTGTACGGGAAATTTTTGAAAAAGAGGCAACTCCTGGAAAACAGGTGATCCTCTCCATCTCTTCGGAATTGCAACAGTTTGACGAATCACTATTAGTTGAAGATGAGAGAATTCGGGATGGGAGAAGTTTTGGCTTTGACCCAGAATCAAAGACCCGGAAAAGTCAAAAACAACCTTGGATTAAAGGGGGAGCTATTGTAGCGATGGATCCTAAGACAGGAGAGGTATTGGCTCTCGCCAGCTGCCCCCGATTCGATCCGAATGATTTTATTTTTTATGGGAATTCCCTTTTTAACGAAGGGAAAGCTAGACAGGTGAACCGTTGGCTAGAAAATGACCGTTTTATCGGAGCTGTTTGGGACGGTCTAGAGGTGTTAAAAAGGGAAAGCACTAAGGGATTTCAAGAAGAAAGCCAAGAACTTTCCTGGGATTTCTATCTCGACACCCTCCTGCCTAAAGAAGGGGCGCTAAGGGCTTTTTTCAACCGGATGGATAGTGTTAAAGAGGCGATCCAGCTCCAAGAAGACTATGAGGCGATGCTCTACTTTACAAAAGAGAATTTGCCAGTGCCGCAAGAGATTCAGAAACGGCTTGAGTCGATCCACCTCTCCCCTCAAGACAAAGTCTTTGCTGTCGACCTTTGCCGAACTGTTGTTTATGCCCCCGCGTTCACCGATGACCTCATCAAGAAAGCAGGGGGGATGAAGATCTCTGAATATCGGGCAAAATGCCAAGCTTTCTTAAGACGTGAACATGGGATGCGGCAAAGAGCGCAGGAAGAGTTCCATAAAAAAGAATTTAAAGAGTGGAGAGAGGTCCACCAAAAGGAATTTCTGGCCGAAAAAAGGAGAGAGGAGAAAAAAATAAAACCTACGCAAAGCCCTATCTCGACTATTTAGAAAAAAAAGAGAAAGAACTTTTTGACGCCTACTGGGAGGAGAAGAAATTCCCCCTTCTCGCTACTAAAGAGATGCCGGAAGAGCTGATCCGCACCTTCCGCCCATTCTCTTCTCTCAAAAGACCTCTTCTCGGAAAATACAAAACGTTGAGGAATCGGAGAAAAGAACAGACCGAAAAAGATATGGCCTCCGCTTTCTACCCGATCGGGGGGTTTGGATTCAGCCGCTCTTTCGCATTCGAATCGGGTGTGCCTCAAGGTTCGATCTTCAAGCTGGTGACCGCTTACGAGGGGTTGCGCCAAGGGAAGCAACTGACCTTGATCGACGAGTTGAGCCCTCAAGGGGTCGCATACACTCTAAACCGGACTCTCTATCCCCGCTTTTATAAAGGGGGACGCCTCCCAAGGAGTGCGGCGGCAAATATTGGAAAAATTGATCTAGTAGGGGCACTAGAACACACAAGCAACCCCTATTTTTCTATCCTAGCCGGAGATTATCTGGAAGATCCAGAAGATCTGGCAAAAGCGGCGAGGCTTTTTGGGTTTGGAGAGCGGAGCGGAATTGAGCTCCCCAGAGAAAAGAGGGGGAATATTCCGACAGATCTGAAAACCAACCGGACGGGCCTCTATTCAACAGCGATTGGGCAGCACACCCTTTTAACGACCCCTTTACAGACAGCAGGGATGCTTGCAGCGATCGGGAACGGGGGGAAATTACTGAAACCAAAATTGGTGAAAGAGGCGGTTGGACTCACTCCCGATAGACACCCTCTGGGAGCTTTTACAGCCACAAACTACCTAGCCAAAGAGGAGCTGAATGCGATCGGAATCCCCTTTCCCCTTTTCACCTCTTTGCAATCGGCTCCGCAGCTACCGGGAGCGAAAGAGGCGGAGACGCAAGTGAGACGCCTTATTCCAATGGATCAGAAGATCCGGTCCACTTTATTAGAAGGGATGGATCGGGTTGTTTCAGGGGCAAAAGGGAGTGCCCGGCCAAGCGGGATCAAAAAATTGCTCGGCAATCCCCTCCTTATGCGGGATTATTTAGCTCTGCAGCACCAGTTGGTTGCGAAAACAGGGACTGCAGAAATTGTCTGTAATCTCTCAATGAACCCCTCTAGCCCACCTCAGGTTTATAAATATATCTGGTTTGGGGCCATCTCTTTTACCGACTTAAAGCATGAAGATCCAGAATTGGTCGTGGTTGTCTTCCTGAGGTTTGGCGATGCGGGAAAAGAAGCGGCCCCCTTAGCTGCCCAAATGACCCATAAATGGAGAGAAATTAAAAAGAAACAGGGGCTCTCTACAGAGAAAACATCCCGACTGAGGTAATCCCCCCTATCCCGATCTCATGATCTTGGCAAGTCCCCGATTGATCGGGTGGGAAATATGGCACGAAAGGTCTGTTATGCAAAAAACGGTAATTATCGCTGTAAAAACATCCATTGAATAGTGGATCTGCATAGCGATCACAAGGATCGATTCGCAAGCAAAAATAGTGAATCCTAAAACCGTTAACCATCTCTTGCCAAAACTCGACATCTCCAATGCAGCAATCAAACTGATCCCGGCATGCCCTGAAAAATATAAATCATTTGAAACATGATAATCCTGCAAAAGAGAAGGGAACCCTGGATAATCCCAAATGATATGGGGTGGTATAGGAAGAGAGACGAGCAATTGCATCGTCTGTCTTAACGCGAAAAAAAGAACATAGGTCAAAAAGGGGCGGATATTTCGGGTAATGATCGTATCGACGAACATAAAAACAAACATGCAATCCAAGAGAAAATTCATCACAATTAAAAACCCGTTTTTAACGAATAGATGGTCTCTTAAATAGGCGTTAAACGGGAGAAAAAGGTTCTGAATCGCATCGGTGATTCCACAGACCGGAATCGATTTTTGCCCAATGAAATACTGGGTTGTAAAAACACACGCAATCCCGAAACAGATCAGAAACACCAGTAAAAAATGGGAAAGTTTATCCAGTTTCTTTAAAAACGCATCGACGGGTGGGACAAACTGCTGAGTAAAAAGATAAGCGAAAATAGCCGTCATAGCTGAGGTATAAATATCTGTTGTATAATGGGATCTAAGGACAATATCGATAAAGGCGATAACGGCTGCTCCAAAAAGATTGAGAAGCATCAGCCATCTCTTCTGGAAAATTTCTCCAAATTCCATAGCGCCTAAAATATTGATCCCGACATAGGCAGAAAAGTAGAAATCTCC
>CAYWDE010000173.1:4113-4414 GCA_964456885.1 uncultured bacterium
ATTCAAAACGCCTGACTTGGCAAGGCAGAGGTAATTTTGTAATTTAAAAAGAGGGAGGGGAAGCCTGGGTAGTGCCAAATCAATCCAGGATCTATCGGAAAGGAGACGATGAGCTGCATCATCTGCCTTAAGACCATAAACACAAGTAAAGGGAGGACCGGACGGATACTCGCCTGGACAATAGCGCAGGCAATCAGAGTAAGAACAATCGCATCTCCTGAGAGGGAATAGATCAGGATAAGAGCATCCCCTATCGCTGGATAGGCATGGGCGTAGGTATTCAATCCAGAGGCCCACTGCT
>CAYWDE010000174.1:0-4396 GCA_964456885.1 uncultured bacterium
ATCATCACTTCGGCAAAAGGGGTGATCGAGTGAATGAAACTCATAATAACGTTTATCCCTACTGGTCCCTACGTATAAATCTAGAACCTATTTAATTATCACCGAGCGAGGTATACAGAAAATGGACAAATCTTTGCAAGAAATTCATGCCCGCCCCACAGAGATTGTAAAGTTTTCTAGAGTTGAAGGCAAGGATTTGAAGAAATTCACTAAAGGGCTACCTTTTTAGTATACCCAGTAGTGAATTTTAAAGAGTTTTGTGAAAATTACTTGTATTTAGGCTTTTGAGTCTGGCTTTTTTCTCCAGGATAGGGGCCGAAATCTTCATTTGGTTTATCGTTTCCTGTGCACCCTGCTAAGAGAAGGGCAAGACCTAAAGTGATAATTGTCTTCATAATGCCTCGTTATAGTTATTTTGCATCTACACCTGTTGCATAGCGAAGTTGGTAATAAGATGCAAGGACCTCAAAGCTCGCTCTATTTTGCTGGTTCCGTGCTTGGGCTAGCTGATTGACCGAATCGCGGTATTCTAGAGGGGCGATTCTCCCGAATTCGAGCTTCTCTTTCGCCTGATTTCGCGCCTGTTCTGCGAGATAGACCGCTTGAGTGGCAGAGGAGTAGGTGAGGATCGCCTCTTCTAACTGATAGAGGCCATTCCGGATCTCCACTTCTACTCTTTGCCACTCCTTGTCATAGCTGAGGCGGGAAGCGGACCGGACAGAACGGGCCTCCTTCACCTCATGTTCTCTCAATAGACTGTCAAAGATGTTCCAGGTCAAAACGATCCCCCCAGACCAGTCGTACTCCTGCTGGGAGAAGGGGCGAGTTCCTAGGTTGATATCATTATAAGAGTAGCGGACATATCCTGAAATTTTTGGCAGGTAGTCCCCAAGCTTTGTATTGACATTCTGATTTGCCACATCGATTTGCACTTTTCGAGCGAGAAGATCGGGTCGATTCGAAAGGGCTAAATCTAAATATTTATCCACTTCTTGAGGGGAGAAGAGGGTCAACTTTCTCGCATTTTCTAAAGAATCGATCCTGAGTAAATAGTCGGATGCAGTTGGGAAGGTGTCGTTTCTGTAATTATATTTTTCCTCTAACTCTGCGAGCGTCAATGAGACTTCAGGGATTTTTTCAATTGGAGGTCCTTCTATATCTAACTGAATTTCAGGTTCCAAAAGGGGATCTATCCCTAAAGTTAAAATCAGCGCATTTCGCGCATTTTTTAGCTCTTTCAGTGTTGAGTAATACTGAGAGATCGCATTGGCTACTGAGACCTTGCTCTGATTCACCTCGAAAGGGGTTGCACTTCCGGCCTCTAATCTCCCTTGCTCTTTTGCTAAAGCAAAAGCGAGGTAATCGATATTCTCCCTTTCAATGCGGAGAGCTTTCTCATATAGAAAAACCGCATAATACCGATCCCGAACAGCCAAGAGGAGCTCATTTTTCGTGTTTGCTTGTTTGTAGCTGTAGACTTGAGTCTCTAGTTCTTTCGATTTGAGTCCGAAAAGGAGATCGGTCGAAAAGAGGGGCTGACTAAGCTGTAAGATGCTGCTATACCCCTGGTGGCTAAATGTAAACTCTTCGCTAAATACATCGAAGAAGAGCTCTTTTTTTTCGATATCGCGGAATTCAGCTCTATAATCGATCGAGGGGAGCCAGCGGGAGATCGCTTGGAGCTTCCTCTCTTTCGCTTGGAATGTACTCTCTTGAGCGATCAGAAGATTTTTATTGTACTCAAGCGCAATCTCTTCAGCATCAAAGAGGGAAAGGTTCTTCAATGGAAGGTCCGAGAGGAGCGGAGCGGCACAGAATAAAAAAATAAATCTTTTACACATCAAACCCCATCTACTATGATGGCTTTTTTTCGAACATTGGCAATTCTTATATGGATGTATTATTTCTCTCGCGGATCCAATTCGCCCTCAATATCTGTTTCCATTACCTCTATCCTCCGATCAGCATAGGTCTCGGTCTAATGCTCGTCATTATGGAGGGGATGTATCTCAAGACCAAAGAGATTAAATACAAAGAGATGACCCATTTTTGGATCAAAATTTTTGCCCTCACCTTTGCTTTAGGGGTGGCTACAGGCCTTGTCCAAACTTTTGCCTTCGGGACCAACTGGTCCCGCTATTCCCGGTTTGTCGGAGATGTTTTCGGGAGCGCCTTAGCTGCCGAAGGGATGTTCGCCTTCTTTCTAGAAGCGGGATTTTTGGGGATTTTGCTCTTTGGCTGGGACCGGGTTGGCCCCAAACTCCACTACTTTGCCACCATCTGCGTCTGTTTGGGGGCCCACTTCAGCGCAGTTTGGATCATTATCGCAAATTCTTGGATGCAGACCCCCGCCGGCTTTAAGATTGTGAACACCCCCCTTGGCCCCCGTGCTGAGGTGACCCGATTTTGGGAAATGGTTTTCAACCCCTCCTCGGTTGATCGGTTGTGCCACGTGATTCTCGGCTGTTGGTTAACTGGGGCTTTTTTTGTTATCAGCGTCGCCGCGTATTACCTTCTCAAGAGAAAACATGAAGAGATTGCCAAATCGATGATGTCTATTGGATTGATCTTTGCGATGACTTCCCTTTTGCTCCAGCTTATGTCGGGTGACTCGAGCGCTCGACTCGTTGCAAAATATCAGCCAGCCAAATTGGCCGCTCTGGAAGGCGTTTATGAAACCGCTCCTAGCACCCCCATTTCTGTCATCGGTTGGGTTGATGGGAAAAATGAGAAAGTCCACTCGATCAAAATCCCGGGGGCGCTCAGCTTTATGACCTATCGGGATTTTAAGACTCCTGTGACCGGACTCGATCAGATCCCCCGTGACGAGTGGCCGAATGTCCCTCTCACTTTCCAAGCCTATCACATCATGATCCTGATGTGGGGCCTCATGTTCACCATTGCCGCTTTGGGAGTCTATTATTGGAGAAAGAAGAGTCTTCAGAAAAAAAAATGGCTCCTTTGGCCGATGGTTTTTTCGGTCCTCCTTCCCCACATTGCACAGCAGTGTGGTTGGATCTGCGCCGAAGTGGGGCGTCAGCCATGGATTGTTTGGAAAGTTCTCCGGACAAGCGATGGGGTCTCCACTTCGATTGTGTCGAGCCAAGTGTTTGGATCGATCACGATGTTTGTCTGCATCTATACACTCCTCTTTGCCCTCTTTATCTTCCTCCTCGACCGGAAAATTAAACATGGCCCTGAAGAGATCCGTTCTCAGCCCGATAATGACATTTACAGAAACCAACAGCAGATTTAGGTAGTATGGATTTAAAAGTCATTTGGTATGTCGTTTTAGGACTCGCCTCGATCGCCTATTGTATTCTCGATGGATTTGATTTAGGTGTTGGAGCTCTCCATCTCTTTGCAAAAAATGACCACCAAAGGAGGATCTTCCTCAACGCGATCGGTCCTGTTTGGGACGGGAACGAAGTTTGGATTGTGATTATGATGGGGGGGCTGTTTGCCGGCTTTCCGAACGCCTACGCCACCCTGTTTTCCGGTTTCTATACCCTTCTCATGTTCCTCATCGCTGGCCTCATCTTCCGCGCCTGTGCAATTGAATTCCGAAGCAAGCAAGAATCTCCTGTTTGGCGCTCCATTTGGGATGTTGTCTTTTCTCTTTCAAGTATTCTCGTTGGCCTTGTGATTGGCCTTATCCTTGGCAATATGATCGAAGGGATCCCCCTCAATGCCTCGCAAGACTATATTGGGACCTTCTCCGATTTTTTTAGCCCCTATTCGATCATGGTTTCGATCACCGCGATGTCCCTCTTTGCCATGCACGGAACCATTTACCTAACCATGAAAACAGAAGGGGAGGCTCACGAAACAGTTCGGAAGTGGATCTCTAAAGCGATCTTCGTCTTTATTTGCCTCTATTCTGTCACTTCGGTCGTCACAATCATCTACATGCCCCATATGGTTCAACACATCTTCGACCGCCCCTATACAGTGATCGTTCCCCTCATCGCCTTCCTTGCGATCTTCAATATCCCAAGGCTTGTCAGCAAGGGGAAAGACGGATGGGCCTTTATCTTCTCCTCTCTCAGCATCGCGCTCCTTCTCCTCCTTTTTAGCTTGGGAACTTACCCCACAATTATCCGCTCCACGATCAAACCCGAAACCTACAGTTTAACCCTTTTTAATTCTGCCTCTAGCGATAAAACTCTCGGCATCCTCCTCGTCGTTGTCGCCATCGGAATCCCCCTAGTCCTCGCCTATGGCGCCTGGGTCTACCGGATCTTCCGCGGCAAAGTAAAACTTGAGAAATCGAGTTACTAATTAAATTAACATCCGTTATAGTGTGCTCCCTTAAAACCGATTTCTGAAGCTTATGGTTAATGCTATACAGCCTCCTGATCTATGTGGCATCTGCATCCAACCAATGTTAGGGCAG
>CAYWDE010000175.1:0-4375 GCA_964456885.1 uncultured bacterium
ATTTCTACAGTGGAAAATCAGATTAAACGATCTTATCTCAACTTCACCCAAAAAAGGACCCCTTTAGAAAAATACGAATCGCTAGTGGGCCTTATGAGCCGAAATGAGCTCCTTTTTTACCAATTCATCTCCCGCTACCCGGCGGAAGTGCTGCCGATTATTTATACTCCGACGGTAGGAGATGCGGCGATGGAATATAGCCGGATCTATTTCCATCAGAGAGGTCTTTATCTCTCTTATCTGATTCAAGATAAGATGTCTGAAATCATCAAAAACTATCCGCAGACTGATGTGGATGTGATTGTAGTAACTGATGGGGAGCGGATTTTAGGATTAGGGGACTTAGGGATTGGGGGGATGACAATCCCGATCGGGAAGCTCTCTCTCTATACTCTTTTTGGTGGGATCCACCCCGCTAGGACACTCCCGATTATCCTCGATGTGGGGACAAATAATGAGACCCTTTTATCTGACGATCTTTACTTAGGTTGGCGCCATCCACGCCTTTCAGGGGCGAAGTATGATGAGTTTATCGAATCGTTTGTCAAAGCAATTAAAAAGAGATACCCAAAAGTGCTTTTGCAGTGGGAAGATTTCGGCAAGAATAACGCAAGACGCCTTCTCGATCGGTACCGACATCAGATTCTCTCCTTCAATGATGATATCCAAGGGACAGCAGCCGTTACCCTGGCGGCTATTCTATCAGCTGTCAATACGCTAAAACAAAAATTGAAAGATCAACGGATTGTCCTTTTTGGGGGTGGTTCTGCGGGGATCGGGATTGCAGACATGATCGTTGCTGCTATGATCGATGAGGGGAGCTCCCCTGAAGAGGCCCGGAGACATATCTATGTGATCGATATCGACGGCCTTGTCCACTTCAGTTCGAAGCATGTAACCGATACCCAAAAACCATATATCCAGTCTCAAACGCAGTTAAAAAATTGGAAAATCCATTCAGATCATATTTCCCTTTTAGATGTGATCTCCAATGCCCACCCTACAGTTTTAATTGGCGTAAGCGCTCAAGGGGGCTCATTTAATAAAGAGGTGATCACCGAAATGGCTCTCCATACAGAGAGGCCCATTATTCTCCCCCTCTCAAACCCCACCTCAAAAGCCGAATGTACGCCTCATGAGGCGATCGAATGGACAAAAGGGAAAGCGATCGTCGCTACGGGGAGCCCTTTCCCCTCGGTTCACTATTCTGAGAATACCTACCATATAACCCAGTGCAATAACGTTTATATATTCCCAGGGCTAGGGCTTGGAGCCTTAGGGGCTCAAGCAACAGAGATCACAGATGGGATGTTTTTAGAAGCGGCTCGAACGCTGGCTAAATTCTCCCCTGCAATCAAAGATCCGACAGCATCCCTTTTCCCTTCTATTGAGGAGGTCCGTTCAGTCTCTTATCAAATAGCTCTTGCGGTAGCGAAAAAGGCGTGCGAAGAAAACGTGGCTAAATCTCCTCTTTCTGAAATCAAAAAGGGGATTGAGGCCCATATTTGGGAACCTCATTACCCCACCTATGTCCCCGATTGATTCCTGAAAGTCGATTTTTGAATAGTGAGCTGTATAAATGGGGGGATGCCCCCCCTAAAATTATCTGTGAGCTTGAAGAAATTCAAAAGCCTTATGGTAATTTGGCTCTTCTGTGATCTCTGGGACCAGTTCCATATGGAGAACATGGTTTTTTTCATCGAGGACAAAGAGAGCACGGGCAAGAAGTCCCGCCATAGGGCCTTCTTCGACTAAGAGTCCATAGGCCTTGCCGAAATCTTTATTCCTCATCATAGAGAAGATTGTCACATTATGGACCCCTTCTTGTTCGCAAAAACGTTTTTGTGCAAAAGGGAGATCTGCAGAAACAGTAATAAAAACGAAATTGGGATGTTTTTTTGCAAACTCATTGATGTGTTTCGTCATTTTACTGCAAGTTCCCGTATCTAGGCTCGGCACTGTAGAGATGAGTTTTCTTTTCCCTTGAAATTCATGAAGAGAGCGGTCTTTGAGTTCTCTATCTACAAGGTGAAAATCGGGAGCTTTATTGTGAACTGTAGGGAGATTCCCGCTTAATTTGATCGGATGTCCCTTAAATGCTGTTTGAGCCATAAACCCTCGCTTCCTTTTTTTTTGCAAAACCACAATAGCCCGTGGCTAGACTTTTTGAAAAGCGAAAGGTAAATTGCTCCGGTACTTTTCTATTTCGCCACATTTCCCAAAAAGTTTTCGGAACTATTTTAGGCCTAAACCCTTTTAGATTTACAATTTCCAGATCTTCGATTTCGCAGATTTCTTTGAGCTCAGAGGGTTTAATGAATAGGGGATAGATATGCATGTTTTTCGGGGCGTTAGGGACAAACCAATCAACCCCCTTGATAATGAGGAGATAGCTTAAAAGATTTCGGTTAAAAGTATGGAAGAAGAAAAGGCCGCCAGGCTTTAAAACCCGGCTCGCTTCAGCGACCAGTAGGTGAGGCTCCTCGACATGCTCGAGGATATCCATTGCACAAACGACATCAAAAGCTTGATCAGCATAAGGGAGACAGTAGGCATTCGCTTTTTTGTAAGAGACTTTTTTTGTAGTATCGTATTTTTTAGCCACCTCAAGACTTGATTCAGAGAGATCGACCCCAAAGACAGTATGCCCCTTTTTAGAAAGGGCATTAGTTAACATCCCAGCTCCACAGCCGATATCTAAGACGGTTTTATTTTCTCCGATTTCCCCAATGATCCAAGGGATCCTGACCCCATTTTCTGCACGAAGAAGGGCAATTGGATGGTCAGTGGCTGTATACCATTGATCCGATAACTCTTCGTAGAACTCATTATTTATTGTTTTTGTACCGGTCTGTTTTTCCATATCACGTTCCAAAAGACGATTTGATAACAGAGAAAAAGGGTCATCACCCCAAATTGTGTTTGTAAAAAGAGGCGAAGAGCCTCTGGATCATCAAGCCAAAGGGAGATCCATGGGGTCACCTCAACTCCTTGCACGACAGGCCACATAAAGCCAGCACAAGTGAGGGTGATAGGGTGGAGTGTAAATAAGACGGCATGGAGCCAGTTTTCTGTAGCAGGGCAGTGGTCTTTGTGGACAAATTCATCCTTTGTGACGAGTATTGAAGAAAAAGAGGCGAGAGCGATGTAGAGCCAGAGGGCCCCTTTTGAAAAGGGGACGAGGAGGACAAACCCCATGCATACAAGGACACTGAATGTATCTATTGGATGTCCAATCCTTTCCCATACGGGAAGACCTCTCCGAATATGGAAATAGCCCTCATCAAAAAGCATCCCTAACGCTTGAAGGGCAAAGGGGAGTACGCCTAAGAGCCACATCGTTTCACCATTAAAGCCCCTGCAATACTCAAGCCTGGGCCAAAAGCCAAACTTATAATAGGGGTGTCAGATTCTATTTTCTGATCTTGTAAAATTTTATCCCAAACGTGGGGCAGTGTCGCAGACGACATATTCCCATACTCTTTAAGAACCTGAAAGCTAAATTCCATTTGCGCATCGCTCAATTGAAGGAGCTCTTGAATATGGAGTAGAATTTTTGGCCCTCCGGGATGAATCGCAAAAAGGGCATTTTGAACAATCCCTTTGGGGCATAACCGGTCTAAATATCCTTTTAGATGACGTGTGATCAAAACAGGGATCTCCTTAGCTAACGACATCTGAAATCCCCACTCAGCCACATCCCAGGTCATCGCTTTTGTCGAATTAGGGATGATCTCCTCTTTGACAGCGAGCACTTCAATGCGTGGCTGATCACTCTCTTTCACCATCGAATATTTCATAAAGCCATCGGCAAATAGGCTTTGCGATACGAGCTGATCCGATTGGTGTTTCGAAGGGTTTGAGTGGAGAGAGCATATTTCCGTGTGGACAATATCTACCCGCTCTTTTTCTTTTTCACTGTTTAGAAAACCTTTTCCCATCCGGATTGCTGGGATAGAGGCGTAACATCCCATATGATAAGCGTGAGTGACTGTTGTCTTCAGCCCCCAATTCCGTTTAGAGACGATTTTCTGAGCGCCGCTTGGGGAAAGGTAGCCTGTGCAGCTCACATGGATCAGATCATCTGGAGCGGAAACATTCTCAGGAAAATAGTCCTCAAAAATTTGATCGACTTCTACCTGATAAATTTGTATCCTTTTAGCCAGATTCATTCCTGAAGGGGACTCATTTAACTTATAGACTTCCATCTGATCCCACTCTTTATGCAGGAAGTCGCGGAGGACATGCCCCCTTTTTTGGATCCGATCAGGTTTGCAGCCGACCCTCCAGAGCCTCTCTTTAATGCTCAAACGGAGGTTTTCGTCTCTCTCAGCCATCACATGGGCATCAACAAGCCAGTTGAGAGTATCTTCCT
>CAYWDE010000176.1:0-4339 GCA_964456885.1 uncultured bacterium
CGCTCAGCCGGATCGGGCAATGCGCATAAAAACCAGCAATCGGAACAGAGATATTGGGTCGAGGAGCAATCTTTACAAGCTAAACATAACGGGGGGAATAGAAAGTCGAGAAGTAGAGAGCCTATTTTCTTCAACATGGGAGCAACTCTACTCCCCTTTCATTTTTTTTGTAAAATTAGGTTCACAAAATTAGTCGTCTATATTATTTAAAGATTTGAGGTAGCCTGCATGATGACATTCCGCCAAATCACCCGATCTATATTGGAAGGGATAAAAATTGGGATCCACTGGGTCCTGACCGCTCAATGGATGCGCAGACTGCAGATCGACATCCTCACCTCTTTCGTCTTCATCCTCACTATCGCCTTTGGGCTCATCATTGTCTTCTATAACTTCCGGATCAATGAGGGAATTTTAGAACTTGCCACCAACTTGATTGATGACGTTTCAGCTAAAAATATCTACAACGTCCAAGACCTTTTGAAATCGATGGAAGATAATGTAAAAGTGGGTCAGGCAATCATCCAAAAACCAAATGATATCGGCCTGCAAAACACGGTTCAAAACGAATTCCTCTCCCAAATGATTTTACAGAATCCCCCCATGCAAACTCTCAGTTTTGCAAATATTGAAGGGAATATGGTCCAATGTTATCGGACCGATAAAAATCATCGATATCTAACAGATAAAACAAGGCCTGTTCCAGATGGAACTGCCTATGCATTAAGGGAAGTGCATCGGACAGATCCGATGTTCGAAACTTGGGCCTATTACAATGAATCTGCAGTAGAGTTAGCCAGAGAAACAGCGAATACAACTAAATACGATCCAAGAACGCGCGACTGGTTTACTGCGGGAGCCGCGAATAAAACGTTTGACTGGAGCCCGATGTATTATAGCTTCACAGCTAAACTCATTAGCTTTGCCGCGTCGCAGCCCCTTTTTGATGACAAAAATCAATTCTTTGGAATCGCAGCAACTAGCTCTCGGATTGGCGTTGTTTCTGAGTTTATGGAGGCTCACCCCTTCGGAAAGAACGGGATACAGCTTTTAATCGACGACAAAGGGTACATCATTGCGATGCCTGGGGTCGAAGTGCAAAAGAAAGTGGAAGAGGCGCAAAGGCCGATTAGCTTAGATGATTTAGGGGACCCTGTCATCCTCGCCGCCTATAGCTTTTACCAAGAAAATCCTCTCAGTAAATTTATTTTCAAGGTAGACGGGGTCGAATGGCTTGTCTCTTTCACCCCTTTAGATTATGGGACGCTCCACTGGGCCCTGATTCTCTTAGCCCCTACATCCGATTATTTAGGGCCCCTTCTTAAAACGCAAAAGCAAGTGATTTATGTCTGCTCAGTAGTGATTTTCCTTTCTATCCTACTCTCTATCTTCACATCGAAAAGGATCTCTCGACCGATCATTAAACTGACCTACGAAATTGAAAAGATTAGGCAGTTCGACCTCGCCAGCGATATCGATATCGTATCGAACATCAAAGAAGTGAGGATGATCACCGACGCGCTAAAGAGTATGAAAAACACACTCCGCGCATTTGGGTACTATGTGCCTAAACAGATCGTAAACCGACTCCTTGAAACTGGTGAACGGGTCCAGCTTGGCGGAAAAACTGAGACTTTAACACTCTTTTTCTCAGACATTTATAATTTTACCACGATCTCTGAAAAAATGGCTCCAGAAGCCTTGATGACCCACTTATCTGAATATCTCGATGCACTCTCTCAAATCATCATCCAGAATAAAGGGACGATCGACAAGTACACTGGGGATAATATTATGGCTTTCTGGGGAGCGCCTGTCGAGATCGCAGATCACGCAGCCTGGGGATGCCGGACAGCCCTTCTTTGCCAATATCACCTCAACCGGATCAATCACAAATGGCAATATGAGGGGAAACCGACTTTTGAAACCCGTATTGGGCTCCATTCTGGAGAGGCGGTTGTAGGAAATATCGGAACCTCAGAGAGATTGAACTATACCGCCATCGGCGACTCTGTAAACATCGCTTCCCGTTTAGAGGGGCTGAATAAAGCGTACCACACAAAGATCTTGATCAGCGAAGATACGCGGAAAAAAATCGGAGAGACTTTCCTCTGCAGACCTCTAGATATAGTTGCCGTGAAAGGGAAAGAGAAAGGGATTAAGGTTTATGAGCTTTTTGGTGAATATAAAAATGTGGTCGATATCCTCCCTGAAAGAGCTCATGAAACCCTTGCGAAGGAATTCACCAAAGGGTTTGATCTCTATATTGAGAAAAAATTTGCCGAGGCCCAACAGATATTCAAAGATCTTTTAAAAGATTATCCGTCTGATTATGCCACACAGATTTATATCGAGCGTTGCGGTCAATATATTAAAACTCCTCCTCCATCAGACTGGGATGGGACGTCCCGATTCGCTTATCTCGAATCGCCAAAAGTCGAAATGAAAAAAGATTACCCAATGACGATTGATAATTTACCGAAATCAGTTGATTCCCCTTTGCTCCCGTCACCTAAGCCCCCTTCAGCGGTTGCACCTAAAGATTTGCCAAAACCACCATCTGAGAATCCCCCTTCTGACGAGAAAGGTTCTTAGAGAGTGTTCTAAAACCAGATGTCAGTCGCTTTTTTAAATCTTCGTGTCTGAGTGAACTCTCTTACATATTTTTCTTGACCCATTTCTAAAAAAAAGAGGATATTATAATCCAAGATTTTAACTTTTAGGTTTACAGACAATGAGTAAGAGAACTTCTATAAGAAGCGCCTTAGCGTTTTCCTTGTTGAGCTTGATCGGATCAGCTCTCCCTATTCCTGGACATACGGAAGCAAAAATCACTCCCTATGGCTTTATTAAGTTCGATGCACAATATAACACGAAAAACACGGGACAAAGACCTTCTCCCCCAATTACAAGCATCCCATGGAATACCGATTTGCCTACACAACACGGTCAATTGGTTCTCGATGCACGTCGTGCGAGGTTCGGTTTTAAAATTACAGACACGTGGAAAAATGATACTAAATTCCTCGGGGTCATTGAGGGGGACTTCTAAACAGAAGATGGAGATGCGTTAACGACAAACCCACGACACCTCAGATTCCGACTTGGCTATGGGCAATTCACCCTCGCTTCAGGATTCTCACTTCTTGGCGGTCAGCAAAGAAGTCTTATGCAAAACATAGGGATCGCTGAAATTGAAAAATTGGACGACAATGGACCTGTCGGCTCTTCCAGTTTAAGACAACCTCAACTCCGCCTTGGATACACCCGGAAAACACAAGCTGGAGCGCAAATCACTTTTGAAATTGATGCGGAAAAACAATCCATGGTATCGATTGCTGGATCTGTTCTCTCTGATAATTACGATCCAGATCAAGGAGCTCTGCAAAAGCTACCTCTAGTTGTATCTAAAGTGATTTTCAAGCCTGAAACATTCCAAACGGAATTTGCGGGTGCAGTAAGTAAAAGTTATACAGTCCCAATGTCTAATGGACAGGAACTGGATACCTTTGTTTGGGGGATTCAAAACGCTTCTCAACTCAATATTGAGCCTATTACTTTGTTCTATCGCGCCTACTATTTGAGTGGGTTGAGCCGCCTCATTCGACCTCGATTAACAGACTGCGTGATCGTGAATAACAAGCTGAAGCCAGTCGAAGCCTTAGGTGGTTATGCAGGAATTACTTATGACGTCAATAAATTCCTCTGTGTTAACGTATTCGGAGGCTGGGCCCAAGAGAGAAAAGTAGCAGGAAGCGTCCTTGTATCATCCAATACTACCAATAGAATCTACATAGCGAAATCTGTTTATGCAAACTTCGTTTATAAATTCTGGAAAAAATGGAAAGCAGGCCTAGAATACCAATATGACGACCTAGTCTCTTATAATGGGACAAGAGCAAGAGTCAATATTTTACACAGCGCTCTTTGGTTCTACTTCTAATAACTGTCTACTTACGAATCGGGGAGTTCCAATGTGAACTCCCCTTTTTTTAATTCCTCATGCCAAAGCTCATTATACCCATTATCAAAACATAACGTCCATTTTGGCTGCGTCAAAGCCCCAAAAAAAATCGGCGATCGTAAAGTGCCTTATATTAAGCTAATACAAGGCACTTTACGATCGTCGATTTGTTGGCAGCTTTCACGCTAGCCAAAATAATCCAAAAAATCGATCAAAAATTTCTTTTAGAACACCCTCTTAGATCCTTATCACATTAGACCGAAGAACCGCTTCTTAGTGAGGTGGAATTGGGGATCATCTAAAGCTCCATCGATTGAGATGAGGAGAGACTCGGTGATTTTCAAAAGGACAAACTGCTTCATTTTGATGAAAATC
>CAYWDE010000177.1:0-4318 GCA_964456885.1 uncultured bacterium
TGTCTCATAACCTCTCCATAACGAAGAGGGGTAATTTATTTCAACACTGGCGATTCCAAACGTGCTTGATAAGAATTTCATGATCAATTAGCCTCGGTACGATAGAATTCTTTTGGAGAAATTGGATGCGTATTTGTGTGGCAGGCGGCGCAGGATATGTTGGATCAAGACTTGTTCCAGAGCTCTTGAAAAAAGGGCATGAAGTTGTCGTTCTCGATCTTTATCTTTATGGCGATGATCTATTTAGCGATTTAAAACAAAATAAAAAACTGACTGAAATTAAAGCAGATATCCGTGATCTGAAAGCTGTCGATCAAGCGCTGAATGGGTGCGATGCGGTGATTCACTTAGCCTGTATTTCAAATGATCCGAGCTTTGAGTTGAATCCTGAACTTGGTAAATCGATCAATCTCGATGCATTTGAACCTTTTGTTCAGCTCTCTAAAAAACACAAAATCAAACGGTTTATCTACGCCTCCTCCTCTTCTGTCTACGGAGTGAAAGAAGAGGCGAACGTCACAGAGACCATGTCGTTAGAGCCGCTCACCGACTATTCTAAATTCAAAGCGGAATGTGAAAAGATCCTCTTTAAATACATGGCTGACGATTTTATTTGCACCGTTCTCCGCCCGGCTACAGTCTGTGGTTACGCTCCTCGTCAACGTCTAGATGTCGTCGTGAACATTTTAACAAACATCGCCTATCATACAGGGAAAGTGAAGGTGACTGGCGGCTCTCAAATGAGGCCAAATATCCATATTGAAGATATGGTCAGCGCTTATCTTCTTGTATTGGAATCGCCTAAAGAGAAAATTCAGGGGGAGACTTTCAATGTGGGGTATCATAACCATACAGTTCTCGCTTTGGGGAAAATGGTTCAAGAAATCGTGGGGAAAAAACGCCCCGTTGAATTGATCGTCGAACCGACGAACGACAATCGCTCTTACCATGTCTCTTCAGAAAAAATCGCGAAACAATTGAATTTCTTGCCGAAATTCACAATCGAAGATGCAGTGAAAGATCTTGTCGCTGCTTTTGAGACGGATAAACTCCCCAATGCGATGGAAGATATCCGTTATGTGAACATCAAAACCATGAAAGCTGTAAGTCTCAAATGAAAAAAACGGTTGTTACTGGAGGCGCTGGCTTCATTGGCAGTCACCTCACTGATCTCCTCCTTTCTAAAGGGCATCATGTCACTGTGATCGATAATCTGTGTGGCGGATGGATGAGAAATTTACGGGAAGCGGAAAAACATCCGAACTTCCGGTTTGTGAAAGCAGATATTCGGGATCGAAATGCTTTAAAGGGGCTTTTTGATGGGGTAGATTGGGTATTTCATCTAGCAGCCTTGGCCGATATCGTCCCTTCTATTGAAAAACCTCGCGACTATTTTGAAACGAACGTCGATGGCACTTTTAACGTCTTGGAAGTTTCTAAAGAGGCGAATGTAAAGCGGTTTCTCTATGCAGCATCCTCTTCTTGTTATGGGATCGCAAAAGAATATCCAACCCCTGAAACGGCTCCGTCAGCCCCTCAATATCCCTACGCACTTACAAAATATCTCGGAGAGCAACTCGTTCTCCACTGGGCTCAAGTCTACCAATTACCTGCTCTAAGTCTCAGGCTTTTCAATGTTTTCGGACCTCGCTCACGTACTACAGGGGTTTATGGGGCAGTTTTTGGTGTATCCCTCGCGCAGAAACTCCATGGGAAGCCATACACAGTTGTTGGTGATGGGAAACAGACGCGCGATTTTACCTACGTTGGGGATGTCGCAGATGCTTTTTATACAGCAGCCATGTCGGATCTTAAGAATGATTTTATGAATGTAGGTAGCTCTGGACACTACAGCGTGAACCGCCTAGTTGAGCTCCTAGGTGGACCCATCACCTACATCCCTAAGCGCCCGGGAGAGCCCGATTGCACTTTTGCAGCGGTATCTAAAATTGAGGAGAAACTCAACTGGAAAGCGAAAACCTCTTTTGAAGAAGGGGTCAAGAGGATTCTCGATCGGATCGATGATTTTCGTGACGCTCCACTTTGGGAACCCAATACAATCCAAGAAGCAACGAAAACTTGGTTCCAATACCTAAAAAACTGAGAAAAATATGTTTTCCAATCGCTTTAAAGATCTTGCAGAGGCAGTTGACTCTTGCAAATATTCTACTCTGGAAGGTCTTATTGATCAGAATGAAGCTCTCAAATTAGCCTTTAAGATGATTGCCCTCACCCGTTTTCAGAATGGGATTGTATATGTGATCGGAAACGGGGGAAGTGCCGGAATTGCTTCCCATTTCAGCACAGACCTCATCAAATCTTTAGGGGTTCCATCTCAAACTTTTTATGATTCAAATCTGATGACCTGTCTTTCTAATGATACAGGATATGAAAATGTATTTAGCTACCCTCTGGAAAAGCTGCTTAAACCCCAAGATCTTTTAGTCGCCATCAGCAGCTCAGGAAAATCACCCAATATTGTGAAGGGAGCAGAAACGGCTCTTGCGCGAAAAGCGTCTCTTTTTACGCTGAGCGGTTTTTCTCCGCAGAACCCTCTGCGAAATTTGGGGCAATTAAATTTTTGGGTTGATCGGTGTGATTATGGTCTTGTAGAGACAGCCCATTTTTTCTTGCTGCACACAATCATCGATCTATGGAATAAAAGCCCAAATATAGAAACGGAATATGCAAAAGTCATTAGAAATGCCCACACTCAAGATCAAATCTCTACAAGAAATTGATGAAGTTCTGGAGAAAGACCGAAAAAACGGCTTAAAAATCGTCCAGTGTCATGGGGTTTTTGATCTTCTGCACCCAGGACATTTGCGCCATTTTAAAGCTGCGAAAGGGAGGGGAGATAAACTTGTTGTCACTCTTACTCCTGACCGGTTTGTGAATAAAGGCCCAGGGCGTCCCGCCTTTAATGAATCTCTTCGACTCGAATCCATCGCCTCTTTGCAAGATGTCGATTATGTGGTCTTAAATGATTCTCCTGATGCTGTAACAATTATAAAAAAAATAAGACCCACTGTTTATGCAAAAGGATCTGAATATGTAGACCATGCCGCGGACGTCACTGGGAAAATTTCTGAAGAAGTAAGGGCTGTCGAATCTGTTGGAGGAGAAATTTACTATACGGAAGATATCGTCTTTAGCTCTTCTTCCCTCCTGAATCAATATTTCGACAGCATGCCAGCTGAAGTAACTCAATTTTTAAAGACTTTTAAAATGGAATATTCTGTAGATGATATTCTGACAAAAATTGACTCTTTAAAAGACCTCAATGTTTTGATTATTGGAGATGCGATTATCGATGAATATCAATTCATCGAGCCATTAGGTCAATCGGGCAAAGGGCTCCATATGGTGGTCCGTTGCCAAGAGAAAGAGGTTTATCTAGGCGGATCCCTCATCGTGGCAAACCATGTTGCCCAATTCACCCCTAATGTAACGCTTGTTACCGCTTTGGGGAAAAATTGCCCCCATCTCAGTACCATTCGTCACAATTTAGATCCTTCTGTAACCCCCTATTTTACTTATCTTGAAGAGACAACCACACTGGTCAAAAAGCGGTATGTCCTTAAAGATGGGAAAATGTTGTCCAAATTTTTCGAGACCTATTCGGGTCAAGATGAGTCTTTAGCTCCTAATCAGACAGAAGAGATTGTCCAATTTCTTAGAAAATCGGCTCCTGGTTATGACTTAGTTTTAGTGTGTGATTTTGGAAACGGGTTTACCAACTCTCATATGATTGAAGCTCTGACCGATTTGCCCAATTTTCTTGCTCTCAATACGCAAACGAACAGTGGGAATCGGGGATTCAATGTGGTGACAAACTATCGCAGAGCGAATTATATTTCATTGAATGAACCTGAATTTCGCCTTTCGGCTCATGATAAGACGAGCTCTTTAGAAGGGTTGGCTGCGGACATTTCCCAAATCATGAACTGTCAAAATATTTCGATCACTCAAGGGGTAAGAGGGGTCTATTGTTACTCTGCAGATGGGAATTCAACTCAAATCCCAGCGTTTGCGACCCATAGTGTAGATCGGATTGGTGCCGGAGATTGTTTCCTTTCTCTTTCTTCTCTTTGTTTAGCGAAGAAATTTTCACCTGTTGTTGCAGGATTTATTGGTTCTGTAGCTGCCGCTATGAGTGTCCAAATTGTCGGGAATCAAGAACCGATTAAAAAAGCTCCTCTTTGCAAATTTATTACCCGGTTAATGAAATGACCTTAATAGAATCATCCCTCTCTTTGGATCTTTATCGAGAGGTGCTTCGCATCCGCTTGATTGAAGAGGCTATTGCAGAACGTTA
>CAYWDE010000178.1:0-4307 GCA_964456885.1 uncultured bacterium
ATGAAACGGAGAAGGCAGCGGAGACCATTTCCGCAGCTAGAGGCCTCACTCCCATCGCTATTGAAAATACGCATCCGAAAATCGGCAATCGGATCCAGTTCAAGCAAAATCAGCCCATCTGCACCAATACCGAATTTCCGATGGCAAAGTTTAGGGACTAAATGGGGAGAAAAAAAGGGGGCGCGGTGGTCGATTAAGATAAAATCGTTTCCCGCGCCCTGATATTTAGAGAATTTAACGGAGGCTTGCATCGAGATCTTTCATCGACGTAACGATTTTGTCGAGAAGACCAAATTGAAGAGCCTCTTCTGCAGTCATCCAGTTATCCCGGTCGATCGCTTTTTCAATCGCTTTCTGATCTTTCCCAGTCGCCTCAACATAGACGCTCACGATCTGCTGTCTTGTTTTAAGCATCTCTCTTGCTTGGATTTCAAGATCGGTCGCCTGCCCCCGAATCACTCCCCCAATCAGAGGTTGGTGGATCATAATCCGAGAATTTTGGGTCGCAAATCTTTTCCCTTTTCCTGAGACTAGGCTCAAGAGAGATCCCATAGAGGCGGCAAGACCTGTCACCAATGTATAAACTGGAGAAGAGAGGAGCTTGATCTGATCCCAAATCGCAAATCCTGAATCGACAGATCCCCCTGGCGAATTGATGATGAAGAGGATCGGTTTGCCTGGTGCTTGGTGATCTAGATACCAAAGCTTCCGGATGATATCTTTTGCGCTGTCGGAATCGACCGCATCGGATAAAAAAACGCGCCGCTTTTCCAGCATCGCATGATCGAGCTTGTCGTTGATGTATTTAGGTTTTTCTTCGCGTTCAGCGGTCTCTGGCATGTGTAACTCCCTTTTAGCCTATTTTCACTATGCGGCCATTTTCAGTCTATGATCAGTTCTGGATATAAAGGAAAATCTTTCAGTACATCGGTCACCCGCGCTTGAGCTCGTTGCATCACCTCAGGGGGAACATGGGTTTTCGCTTTTGAAGGGGCTCCTGTTTTTTCATCGTTTAAAGCGCGGGTCTCTTTCAATAAATCGTAGATGATGGAACCGATCTCTTTCATTTGGGGCTCTTTCATCCCCAAAGTTGTCATCGCTGGGGTCCCCATCCGGATCCCTGAAGTATACCAAGCGCCGTTCACATCTCTTGGGATCGCGTTCCGATTCACTGTCAATTTGGCTTCTCGGAGGACTGTCTCCGCCTGCCTTCCTGTCAGGTTGAATGTTTTCGCTACATTCATCACAAAGAGGTGGTTATCGGTCCCTCCAGTGAGAACATCGGCACCTAACTGAATTAAACGGTCGGCTAAAGCTTTTGCATTATCGACAATTTGGTGGGCGTACCTTTGGAAATCGGGAGTGGAAGCCTCTTTGAAAGCGATCGCTTTGGCCGCCATCACATGGGGCAACGGCCCTCCCAAAATAATGGGGCACCCTTTATTCACAACTTCTCGGAACTCCTCTGTACAAAGGACGATTCCTCCGCGTGGGCCTCTCAATGTTTTATGGGTAGTGGAGGTGACGATATGGGCAAAAGGGACAGGGTTATAATTCCCTTGCATCACTTTCCCAGCGACAAGGCCGGCAAAGTGGGCCATATCGACCATCAAAACGGCCCCTACGCTATCGGCGATCTCCCGCATCTTCGCAAAGTCGATGAGGCGCGGATAGGAAGAGTAACCGGCGATCAAAATAAGCGGTTTTTCTCGTTGGACCTGTTTTGCCAGCTCCGCATAGTCGATCAGCCCCGTTTTTTCATTCACTTCATAGCTTGCCGCCTGAAAGATTTTAGCAGAGACGTTATGTCTATAACCGTGAGTTAAATGCCCCCCAGATCCGAGAGCCATACCCATAATTTTTTGATTTACTAGGAGCTGCCTCACCCGCTCATACTCTTCTGGCGTCAACTCATCGAGAGTTTTCTTCCCAAGCCTCTCCACCTCTTTCGACTGGATTTTTTGGACCAATACAGCCCAAAAAGCGACTAAATTGGCATCAGCGCCCGAATGGGGCTGCACATATGCATGGTCTGCACCAAATATTTTTTTGGCCCATTCCGCCGCATCGCTTTCTATCGCATCTAAGTTTTCACACCCCGCATAGAACCTGTGCCCCGCATACCCCTCGCTATACTTGTCTGTTAGGAGGTTGCCCATCGCAAGCTGGACAGGGAGTGAAGAAAAATTTTCAGAAGCGATCAATTTCAAATGGGACCTTTGGTCCTTTAACTCTTTGACGATACTAGCAACAATTTCAGGGGAAGAGGCGCCCATCGCATCTAATGCTGCCATATACGAGATAGCCGCCGCCGAATGCCGATTTTCGGGAACCTTTGAAAAATAATTTTTTAAATAGGACATTTTTTGACCCCAGCTCGATGAGTTAAAGAGGATTTGCTTGCTTGATACGCTCATAAACATTATAGTATCCCCAACAATCTGATTATTTTCCAGAGGTTCCATAACATGCTGCAAGACCTAAAAGTCATTTTAGATATCCAAGAACTCGACATGAAGATGATCCGCCTCATGCGCCTAAAAAAAGAGCGTTTGAAGGAGTTGGAACACATCGACTCTCTCCGCCAGGAGCTTCTGCAACAGCAAGGCGAAAAGCAGGAAGAAATTGCTCAGCTTAGCCGCACGATCAGCTCTCAAGAGATCAAAATTTCTGAGATCAAAGAACGGCTCAAAAAGCTCGAAGCGAAACAAAATACAGTTAAGAAAGTCGATGAGTTTAACGCATTGACTCAAGAGATGACTGCAGGAGAACGGGAACGGATCGCGACAGAGCAGATCACAAGCGACCTGATCGACAAACGGAACCTCGAAGAAGAGATCCTTGGAAAAATCAAGGAATCCCTCCTCCAATCAGAAGAGAGCAGCCGCAATCTCGAGAACGAAATTAAAGAGAGCATCCGCCTAATCAATCAGGAAGGGAGCGAACTCAAAGCTTCACGCGATCAAATCGCGAAAACAGCCGATCCTGAGATCATGAGGATCTATCAGCGCCTCTTAAATAATAAAAAAGACCGAGTTGTTGTGCCGATCGAAAACCGGACCTGCTCAGGCTGCCATATCGCTCTTACGGCACAACATGAGAATATGGTGCGGAGAGGTGAAAGGCTCGCTTTCTGTGAACACTGCTCTCGGATCCACTACTGGCAAGAGAGTGAAGATCTTGAAGGGACAGCCGTAGCTACGAAACGGCGCCGCCGTCGTACAGCAAGCGTATAAGTTTTGGGGTGGCAGGTCATCGCACCCTTTAAATAGGGTGAGGAAAGTCTGGACTTCATAGGGAGAGATACCAGCTAACGGCTGGGCACCGTAAGGTGACGGAAAGTGCAACAGAGACTATACCATTAGGTTGAAAAGTTCGGGTTATTCATCCGATCGGACTCCGGGCGACCGGGGCCGTTGTAAACCCTATCTGAAGCAAGGTCAAATGTGGATAGCGCGTCCCGCGTGATGATTCCTAAGCTGACCGCTTGAGGGATCTGGCAACAGGTCTCCCAGAGGAATGATGGCTCTCGACAGAATCCGGCTTAACGCCACCCCGTTTTCTTTAATAAAAAAACCCCGCCTCTTTCGAGACGGGGTTTTTCATTTCATCTAAACTTGAAAATTCTCTTAGAAATTCAACTCAAAGTTAGCAGTGAGACCTTCCATGGTGAGTGGTTGGTTCCCGACGGTAGGAATCGGCGCAACAAAATCCCCTAACGAGTAGGGCATATTGCACTGATTCCACCAGAAATTTGTTTCCCAAGAGAGCGCCATCTTACAAAAGATGTTGTCGCAAGAGAACTTGCTTTGCCATTGCAGGCCAAGGGCCATTTGCAAGTGGGGCACGAGCTGATAAAAATTGTCTTTATATTGGCGGTTGGTTGTGAAGAGGCTCTCCCCCGTTGCCATATTTTCATTCAAACTACGTGCTTGAGTCTTCCCATAGAGGAGCGCTCCCGCCATTTTCCCAAGGAGGCTAAAACCTTCTTTAAACTGCCACTCTCCGCTGACCCCCGTTCGAGGACCTACGCCCCAATAGTTATTTCGGCCGTAGAATCGTTCTTGACTATTTGAACCTGCCAATCTTCCACTAAAGAGATCTTTGAATTTTTGGTGAACCGATCCCCCTTCTAATCCTGCATGGGGGCGAATCGCTAAAGATCGGGTTAAATCGACCCATCTCCCAAATTCAAGATCTAATATATTGAGAGTAAAATGGGCGCTTGCAGTCACAGTATTAAAAGGGACCGATCCGATAGCCACAGAAGAAACTGGCCAAAGAGGAAAGAACCCATTCGAACTAGT
>CAYWDE010000179.1:0-4260 GCA_964456885.1 uncultured bacterium
GAGCGACCCCCCTATTGCCTAAAACGTTGTCCGATTTTCATGTCCTTATTCAAAAATTGGGAGAGGACCATTTCCCTAAAAAATCGACACACCAAGTCTGGACTTTTTTCAATTCGGAAGCGGATATTCAACTCCTCGTGACGCTGACAGAAGATGGGCGCGGCGGGATGTATTTTGATGTACAAAGACCTTAATTGAAAAGGCCGGGGAAGACCCGGCCTTGTATATTATAAATGGATCGTTTCTACAGTGCTACTCTCTAAAGAAGTATGATATTTCATTTTACATACAAGAGACACTGCCCCATCATCCTCAGGAAAAACTCCGAGAGCGGCTATTTCATCAGGAGGGATCTTCTTAAGAGCAACATCTGCACTGTCGCTTAAAAAAAGGAGATAGTCATAAAAAGAGGCCGCAACATCTGGATTCTGCTGAATATTTGAGAAAACTTCTTGTCTCAATTCTGTACCAGTAGCAAGGGGATTTGTTGCCCATTGGCTTAAAATCGGATCGACCAGCAACAGATAATTCTGTATTGCCTCTTCTTCTGTCAGAAATGCGGCTTTCATGAGAAATTCTGCAACTTGGCTTTTTGCTTGAGCAGCTTTAAAGAGTCTAGACCCCTCTTCTGAATGGCTCATCACAAACTGGAAATCTTTTAAAATGGTTGATAGGTTCTCGGGACTTACAACATCCTGCCCTGCTACAGCCTTGCGGAAAATCAGTTCAGGATACTTCTGAATTGTTTCATTGTCCAATTGGGCAATTTTTTCACAATAAAGTTGGTAAAGCAATTCTTCTTCATTGTCTTTATAAGAACTCTCCTCTAAGAGTTGAGCTGCTTGCGCATAAATTTCCTGAACTCTCTCATTAGAGAAAGCTGAAAGAGAAATAAACAAACCTAAAACAAAATAAATAAATTTCATAAAGTCTCCTATGGAATGAGAACAATACTATCAGCAAGCAAAAAAATCTCCCATTAAATTTATTCTTTGTTGGAGCAAGAAAGAGAGATACAAAGAACCAGAAAATCGGCGAAAAATTTTAGTTGGATAGGTTCAAACACCTAAAAATGGTAAACTTGCCTTTTCTAAAAGGGGGGATATTTATGAGTATCAATGGACTTAGTTCTAACGAAGTAGAAGATAGCTTAGCCAGGCTTCGTAGCACCTTTGAAGGAAATTACGGAGCTCTCCCCCTATTTGAGGGGGAGAAAAAAGTGGGAAGAATCTATCAGCAGGACCAGAAGATCTACCTCACTTTCCGCGGAACGGTCAACAGTTTTACAGAACCCTTATCCTGTCTCCACCTAAGAAAGTTCTCCTTAGAAAAATGGGGACTGGCTGGCAACGTCCATGCGGGGATTTATAACAGCTTTTGTCAGGTACAGCGTTCGATTGACACCTATTTAGGGCGGATCTTGCCCCATCTCGATCCCCGCACTGAATTTCTGATCGAAGGGTATAGCCGAGGTTCGGCCTTAGCGATGCTGACAGCCGCTTATTTAGCGGATAAAGTGGGAAAAGAGAGGATCAGAGTCCTCACCTTTAGCTCGATGAACATCTTCGATGAAGAGGGGGCTAAAAGCTACGGAGAAAAAGTGATCCACCATTTGAGCTTCATCTGTGAAGAGGATTTTCTGCCCCGTTGGTTCGGGCCCGCCTGTTTAGGGTTCTATTCGGTGGGGAAAAAACTCCTTTTCTCTGCAGCGAGCGTCCCCTCTTTTTTAGAAAGGGTAAGAATTAGAGCCTATACCCACCTAACCACTCATTGGCTGGTAGGGCCCATTACCCGCTTTTTTGTCCCGTTGCGTCTTTGGGAAGCCCATATGCCAGAGACTTATGAGAGTGGGGCTCCTTTAGCTTTGGAAAGATCGAGAGCGGAAGATTCTAGAGCAGCGATCCATTCCTAAAAAATTCTGATGGGCCTTTTTTCCTAGTTTCTAGTATAGGAACATTTATGGCTTCATCTACAAATGGTTCTCAATCTCCCAAACACCCTCGGGTTGGGGTTGGCTGTGTCGTTCAAAGAAACGGAAAAATTCTCCTTGGGAAAAGGAAAGGCTCTCATGCAGTTGGCTGCTGGGGATTTCCTGGAGGCCATCTCGAATTTGGCGAGAGCGTCGAAGAGTGTGCAAAACGGGAACTTTTAGAAGAGACAGGATTAATTCCTGCGACTGTACGCCAAGGCCCTTGGGTTGAAAATGTGATGGAAGAGGAGCAAAAACATTACATCACGATCTTTGTCTTCATCGACCAATTTGCAGGAGAACCTTCTCTCATGGAGCCCCATAAATGTGAAGGTTGGGAATGGTTCCCATCGGACAACCTCCCATCCCCCCTTTTTTCACCCATCCCCTCTCTATTCACTAAAGAGCAAGATTTCCTCGGCCAAGATTCCTAAAAAGGGTCTACCCAATTTAAAATAATAGGAATTTTCCTAACTTCCGTAGTTTTTTCAAGAGTAGCCTTTTTTTCCAGGAGGGAAAGAAGCTCTCTGATGTAAAAAGAGGGGAAAGCATAAAGTCCGTTATCAGCCTCTCGATATTTGTAAGCATGAGTGAAAGTTCGACCTTCTTCCTCATCGTTTATGTATTCAGAGGTGGAATCAGCATAATACCTACAGCTACATAACGCATCTGCAGCCACTTTTACCGTTTTTTCCGTAGTAAAGACTATAGAGAGGCGATATCCTCTCCCATGCGGGGTGAAATAGATTTTCTCCAGCTCTTTAATATGAGATTCAACAGTAGGGGGAGAATAGGCACCTGAGTGAGCAATAGCCGCCATTTTTTCCTCAAAGGGTTATGAAAGGCCGGGATGATAATCCTTTGTTTTTATAAAAGTCTAGGAAATGTTGGAATTGCGAACGGTATACCTCTCAAAATTTGCCAAAAACCTGGACCTTACTCCATTCTATCTTTCCTAATTAAATAAAAAGAGGAAATGATGGCAGCTATAAATAATACAAGAATTCTTAAAGGGAAAATATTGGGAGACTACTCCAGAGAACCCCTCTCCCAAAAAGTGATCGGACAGATAGGTAGTTTAACGATTACAACTCCTAATGAATTGAACAAAGAGCTAATTGGCCAATGCGCCCGTATAGCCATTGATCTTTTAAGAAAAGAAATTGGAGATTCAGGAGATGGTGATTTGAATTTATCAAACAGGTACGCCCCCTTAAGAGCAGCAAAAATAGAATGCACTTTCATAAATCATTCGAAGACAATCACGTTTAGATTCCCGCCTGCTAAAAAATAAAATAAACCGCCTCATCCACTGTCTCTAAGAGGGTGGATGAGAGAGCTCTTTATTACCGTCTTTTAGAAGCTAATAAGTTGTTCCCTCCTTCCGGAAGGCGCGACTGGGAAGAGAGGCCTGTGATTTTTTCGATTTGGCTATCCCCTTTGGAGGGGGCTTCACACGTTGTCTGAGAAGGCTCTTCCATACTTTTCTTAGAACGGGCCGATTTCTTATCCAGTAGCGTTTGCAGAGGGGTCTCGATCCCTTCTGCTTCAAATGATTGCTTAATTAAACGGAGAACAGAGGACTTGATTTTAAGCCAGTTATGTTTTCTTACATCGACCCAGTAGTAGATATGGAGTTGGACCGCATCTTTTGTTAAACTATCTACTAAAACAAGGGGCTCTGGATTTTTCAAGATCGCCCCGTTTTCCAAAAGAACTTTTAGGGCCGATTCCACCGCTTTCGAGACGGCGCAATGCGTCCCTATTGTAATCATAAAATCTTCTCTCCGATTCGGATTGGTGGAGTAGTTGCGGATATTGCTTTTATAAACAGTTGCATTAGGGATTTGAAAATGGTTCCCGTCTAAGAGGACGAGAATTGTGACCCGTAATGTCAAACACTCAACATAGCCTGTCACTGTGTATCCGGTTGTGGGGGCTACAATATCGACCAGATCTCCTACACGGAACGGATTTTGTACGCTCAAGAGGACGCTTGCGAGGAAGTTTTCTGTAATATCTCTGAATGCGATACCGACAATAATACCCAACAGCCCTGTACCGCTCAGGATCGTAACAGCCATCGTAGTGAGATCTGCCATTTCAAAAACAAGATAGATCCCAAAAACAAATACAAAGAAGCTGACAACCCGGGCAAATACTTCGTGCAAGAGAGAAGGGTTCATCTTGTCTCGGAATACATGAGGGATCAGCCTGTAAACAAGGCGGGCTAAGACCCAGAAAAAAAGGAGTATAAGGGTCGCAATAACTACCGCAGGGATCGCTCGGAC
>CAYWDE010000180.1:0-4259 GCA_964456885.1 uncultured bacterium
GCTCCCCGCCTTAACTCCTTAGGCCGGATTGCAGACCCAATCAAAGGGGTGGAACTCCTTTTGATTAAAGACAGCACTGCAGCCGAAGCGCTTGCCAAAGAGCTCGATCTTCACAATATTGAACGGCAAAAAATTGAACGGGAAGCCTCCGATGATATTGAAGGGGTGATCTTTCAACATCCAGAAATCCTCGTCGAGAAAGCGATCATCCTCTCTTCTGAAAAATGGCATCCTGGGATCATCCCGATCATCGCCGCTCGCATTGCAAAACAATACAGCCGTCCGACACTTATCATCTCTATAGAACAGGGGGTGGGGAAAGGGTCGATCAGAACTATCCCCGAATTTCCTCTTCTCCCCGTACTTAAACAAAATGCAGGGCTGCTCCTCAATTTCGGCGGCCACGATTATGCAGCGGGACTCACGATCAAAGAGGAGAATATCCCTCTCTTCAAACAGCGTTTCATCGAAGCAGCAGACAAAGCGCTTAAAGAGCAAGACGTCGTCGCGAAGCTCCATCTCGATGCAAAAATCAGCTTCAGCGATCTCACCTTCGATTTTATGGAATCACTCAATCTGCTCGAACCCTTTGGCAATGAAAATCCCCATCCGATCCTCTATTGCGACGCGCTCCAAGTTTGGCCTCCCAAAGTAGTTGGGAAATACCACCTTAAACTCTTTCTTGAACAAGGGGATAGGATGTTGGAAGGGATCGCCTTCGGCCTTGCCGACCGGAGAGATCAGATCCGACGGAAAAACATCCTCCTCCGGATCGCCTTCACACCACACGTCAATATGTTCTTAAACAAAGCGAGCATCCAGTTACAGATCAAAGATTTTCAGGTCGTTCCTAAGGATCTTGGAAACGATAAACTGAAGTTGACTCTCTAAGATTTTTATAGTATCTCTAGAGGACAATGAAATCGAAATGCTTTCTGATCCTCTTTTCTCTCCAGACTGCTCTACTATTTTCTGCGACAACGGCTACTTGGACCTCTACCTCTTCTGGAAACTGGAATACTAATGCGAATTGGGACACAAATATCTTTCCCAATGAGAGCGCTGCAGTAGCCAACTTCACACAATCGGCGATCCCGACCCTCACTGTCACTTTAGATAATACGGAAATCGTCGTTGGAACCATCGCACTCGATTCTGCAGGCAACTACACAATCGCCCAAACATTCGGCTCTTTTAGTTTTCAAGTAGCGACTGGAGATAGCGCAAACATCACGGTGACCAATACCAATGGGAATGGAGCCCATACAATCACTCCGCAAATAGCCCTCACCCTCTGCCCTCTGATCGTCACCCAAAATTCGACAGGAACTTTGACAATCTCCTCGATCATTGGGGGAGACGCATCGACCCAAAGCATCACTAAACTAGGCACTGGGACCCTCGTTTTATCTGGAGCTAACTCTTACGGCGGAGGAACACTCATCAATGCAGGGATACTCACTGTCACCTCTGACGGGAATTTAGGAGCTGCCGGAACAACTGCTACTATCGGAGGAGGGACCCTCCGCTTCGACACCTCAGGAGGCGCTATTGCTTCCTCCCGTCCCATTTCTCTCACAGGCACCGCATCTCTCGACGTGACAACAGCAGGAAATAACGCCACCTTATCTGGATTGATCAGCGGCTCCGGCTCTCTCACAAAAACAAATGCGGGTACCCTTGTTTTATCTAATACAAGCAATAGCTACCAAGGGGGCACTGTTATCAGTGCCGGCACACTGAGCATTGGAAACGACGGGAATTTGGGGAATACTGCCGGCTCCCTCACTATTTCCAATGGAACTCTCCTCCTCTCTTCTGGTATCAACTCAGCCCGTTCCGGCTCTTTCACAGGAACTGCAACAATCAATACCGGGGGATTTTCCCCTACCTTTTCGGGAACCTTTATTGGGAGCGGCTCTCTTCTCTTGACAGGAGGAGGGATTGTCACTTTCAGCGGAGCGAACGGTCAGAGCAGCTACTCTGGAGGGACTACAATTGCTGCAAATACAACTCTTGCAGGGACAACAAACGGGATTCAGGGCAATATCACGATGAATGCCTCCACCTCAGCAGTCACCTTCAATCAAAGTTATGACGGCACTTACAGTGGAGTACTCACAGGAGCTGGACCCCTAACCAAACAAGGATCAGGAACAGTCACCCTCTCTGGCTCAAGCCCCTCCTATACAGGAGATACGACCATCAATGCAGGAACTCTCGCAGTCAACGGTTCGATCTCTGCTTCTGAAGTAGCCATTAGCACAAATGGGACTCTATCTGGAACAGGGGCTGTGGGGCCAACAACTAGTACAGGCGGAACGATCGATCCAGGCACCAGTTCAGGTGCAGGAACATTGTCTATCAACGGAGCTTTGATATTAGATACAAACTCCACTGTCAACATCACGATCGCCCCTCTCTCTGCAGACAAAATTGCGGCGAGCGGCGCCGCTGCTGTGGATGGGGCGCTAGCGATTGAAGTGAGTCCTGGCTTTTATGGATTTGGTCAAGACTACACCATTCTCACCTCATCGTCCCTCTCTGGAACATTTGACACTCCTACAAGCGACACGGCTGGTTTTGAGCCCTCTGTTACTTATTCTGCAACAAGCGCACTTCTCAATATCAATATTCCTAGACCTTTCTCTTTTCTCTCTCTTTCGAATTTCAATACAGAGGCTGTTGGCAATAACATCGACGATTTGCACGTCGCAGGACAACTTTCAACGGACCTCTTCAATATCGTCAATTCTTTCATCGGGTTAAGTACTCCAACAATTGATAACGCGCTGGAAGAGATGCACCCAGCCCCGTATAGCGCATTCAACGAGATGCAGATAGAGCTGAGCGGGCAACTTCTCTCTCTCTTTCATAGGCTTCCCTATCTCCCTTGCTGCTGCAACAATCCCAACCGATTTTGGATTGAACCATTCGGCAATACGCTCACAATGAAAAGCAAAGGAATTGAGTTAGGTTTTGAAGCAAATTCTGGAGGCGTAGCGGTTGGATACGACAGGCAGATCGGAGAAAATTTCGTCGTCGGCTGCGGCGGAGCGTGGAACTATAGCCAACTCGACTGGCATCACCACCGGGGCCATGGGGAAGTGAATGGGGTGTACGGAGGGGTTTACGGAGATTACCAGTTTGAAAGTTTCTATCTGGGAGCCGCTTTTTTAGCAGGCGCCAATTTTTACGACACCTCCCGCCATATCGAATTTGTCTCAATCAATCGGCACGCAACTGCCAATTATCAAGCGCTAGACATTTTGGCCCAAATCTCCACAGCCTATCTTTTCGGCTCTCCACAAGCGTTTTTCTACCCTTATGCAAACGTCGACTACCTCTACCTGCAAACAGAGGGTTTTACAGAAAATGGGGCTCAAGGACTTAATTTAACAGTCCAAGAGCGCTCAGATGGCACTTTACGGACAGAAATGGGACTGGGATTCCAAGTCCAAGATAGAAATGGGGCTGAAACGATGTGCATTTCTCCTCAAGTCTCCCTTGGCTGGGTCAATCTCTGGCCTGTTCAAAGATCCCTCTATACAGCCACATTTCAAGATGCCTCGATCCCTTTCTCTGTAAGAGGGTGGGATGAGACGTGGAATCTCTTAAACGCCAACTTTGGGCTCTCTATCGCCTATAGGTGCTGGAGTTTAAATTTTAAGTATAACGTGGAAATATCTCCCGACTCAGATACAACGCTCTTCAATCAGAATGGAACAATCCGTCTCGACTGGAAGTGGTAGGAAAAATTTGAATTGAAAAAGAAAAAATCGCCCTTCTCGAGTGTAGGGGCGATTATTTTAAAAAATGCATTTTTATTTAGCCAACTTTAGGTCTGCTATTCAAGTAATTCTCTTGATAACCTTTGAGGTCATCAGTATGAATAACCCATGCGGCACCTTTACGATGAGCCTTCAGAAGACCTACGCGTGTAGCATAGTAAATCTTTTGAGCTGGCACGCCCAATAATTTTGCAGCTTGGTTTACAGAATAATATCCTTTGTGGTTATCAAATAAAAGCTCGCCATCAAACATAGATTTTGTACGCGAATACTTGTTTTTTCGGTACTCATCTAAATCATCTAAATGAATTGTCCAACGTGTCGAGTCTTTTGTTGCTTTCAACTTCTTTTGTTTAATAGCAACATAGATGGCCTGCCGAGTGACGTTATTGATTCGAGCAGCTTCGGTAATTGTTACTACCTTTGCTGAATCTCTACCGTTTCCTTGGTTTTGGCCCCATGCTGTTT